>CAISJZ010000001.1 GCA_903885755.1 uncultured Hyphomicrobiales bacterium
ACGGTTTCATAGGCGGCGCGGTCGATCTTTTCCGCGAGGCCAGCGGCGATGCGTTCCGCGGCGAGCGCGCCCGGCGTCAGGCCGCCGGCGGGCGCGGCTTCGGTTGACGAGGATTTCGCGGGCGCGCTTGCCGGCGCGGGTCCCGCGCTCTGTGGCCGCTCGACCTGCTCGCCATTGCGGCCACGCCAGCCGCCCGCGCCAACGAGCGCCGGGTCCGGCTCGATCTCGGCGGCGTCCACCTCGTAGATGTCGGCGGCGCGCTTGGTGACGGTGGTGAATTCCATTGCCTTGAGGAAGGCGACGAGGTCGCGCCCGTCCGGCTGATGCAGGCCGAGATCGTCGAGCGGCACTTCAAGCGCCACGTCATCGACGAGCTTGACGAGTTCGCGCGAAATTTTCACGCGCTCGACATTTTCCGGCAGGGTCAGCGCCTCGCGGCGCTTGGGCTGCTTGATCTCGCCAGCGCGGGCCAGCAGCGTGTCGAGATCGCCATATTCCTTGATGAGCTGCGCGGCGGTCTTGATGCCAATGCCCGGCGCGCCCGGCACGTTGTCGGTTGAATCGCCGGCCAGCGCCTGCACATCAACCACGCGATCGGGACCGACGCCAAAATAGGCCTCGACCTCGGCGGGGCCAATGCGCCGCTCCTCGCGATCGCCCGACGCGGGATCGTACATGGCGACGCCGGGATGAATGAGCTGCATCAGATCCTTGTCGGCGGAGATGATCAGCACATCGGCGCCGCGTTCGCGCGCCTGGCGGGCGTAGGTGGCGATGAGGTCGTCCGCCTCGTATGTGTCCTGCTCGATGGGGATGAGGCCGAAGGCGCGCGTCGCCGCGCGCATGAGCGGGAATTGCGGCACAAGGTCCTCGGGCGGCTCGCTCCGGTTGGCCTTGTAGGCGGGATAGAGCGCCTTGCGGAACGAATTTTCCGACTTGTCGAAGATGATGGCGAGGTGCGTCGGCTTGAGCCCGGCGGCGCCATCGCGCACGAACTGGAACAGCTTGTTGGCGAACAGTCGCACCGCGCCGACCGGCAGGCGGTCCGACCGGTAATTGTATTTGGGATCCTGCCGGATCGACTGGAAATAGGCGCGAAAGACGAAGGACGACCCATCCACGAGGAAAACGTGGTCGCCGGGTTTCACATCACGATGAACAGTGGTCATGGGTCCGCGCTTTTGGTGACAAGCGCGGATTATAGGGCGTCTCCAGACGTGGCGCCATGGCGCCGGCCGATCAGCCCGCGCGGGCGCCAGCCACGACCGGCGCGAGAACGCGCGCGGATTTCGGCCGGTTGAACCAGAGGATTCCGCCCACCGCGGCGACCGGCAGCGCCGCATAGGCGCTCCCCACGATCGCCAGAACCATCGCGACTGCCCAGCAAAGCGACATCATGTGCTCAATCAATCCGACGATTTTCGACTGCGAATGGCGTCGCATGACCTGGGCGCGCTTGCCCGGCATGGGGTGCCAGAGATTTAGCAGGGCGGTTGATCCGGCCGCCGCGCAGGCGATGAGCGCCGTCAACGCCGCCATGGCGGGTTCGACGAAAGCAAGACCGATGATCGGACCGGCGAGCAGAAGAAGAAGGGGGATGCCGATCGCCTCGATCTTGCCGCGTTCGAGCTGGGCGCGAGACACGGGGGCGGTCGCCAGAAACTCCGGCGCGTCCTCGCTCGACACCGCGAGCCAGGCGAGCGAGGCCGAAATCTGCGAGGCGATGACGACAACGCAGGGAGATACCGCCAGCGCCAGCGATCCGCCGGCGCCCTGACTGCGCCAGACCACCACGCTGACCGGCAGGGTATAGATGACCTGCAAAAGCATCTGCGAGGCCAGCCAGGGATCGCGCGCCAGCAGCCGCCACTCCTTGCGTCGCATGGCGCCGGCGATGCCCGCGCGGAAGCGATGGTCGCGGCGCGCGTTCGGCTTTGCGATCGAGGCGGCGGCGCCCGCCGAGCGCACGGCGCTCGCCATGAAACCCGGTCCGAGGACCAGCGCGACTATCGCGAAGGCGATGATCGAGGCGGCGCTCCAGATCAGCAGATCGCTTCCCTCGCCCATGGCGGCGCGCACCGGCAGCCAGAGGGCGCTATGTGGGTCGAAAAGACTCCCCGGCGCGGGATGGTCAAACGCGCCGATGATGTCGTCGCGCATGCGCTGGGGCAGCACGTTGACGATCTGCGCGCCCAGCACGAAGGCCGACGCGATGAAGGTCGCGGCGATCTGCGCGACAAAGCGCGTGCGGCTCGGCCCCATCAGCGAGAAGAGGCTCACCGTCAGCGCGAGACCAATCGCCGTCGCCATCAGGCCCGAGGCCATCATGGCGGGATAGATCGCCAGCCAGTGGGCGCCGCCGAGCAGCGCATTCATGTTGGCGATTGGAAACAGGAAGATGCCGACGGAGACGACCGCCTGTATGGCGATGGCCAGCGCGCGGGCCGCGACAACCACGCGCGCGTCAATCGGCGAGGCCAGCAACAGATCGAGATCACCGCGCGAGTATAGCGCGCGGGTCGAGTTCATCAGGGCCTGCGAGACGAGCCACGGCAGCACGAACAGCGCCGCGCTGGCGAGCATGGGATAATAGAGCCGCGCCGATTCGGCGTCGCCCCTGGCGTTGACGAACCAGGACGCCAGTGGCCAGCAAAGAAGATGAATGGCGACAAGGGCGAGCCCAACCATCGCGACGATGGTCCATGGGCGGCGACCGCCGAACATCGAGCGAAATCGCAGAAAATTGAGACGCAGATCGCTTTTGACCAGCCAGAGAAAGGATCCGGGCGGCGCGATCATGCCGCCTGCTCCATGGGGCGCGTCAATTCAAGGAATACATCTTCGAGGCTGGAATGCGCCCCGCCAGCGGCCGCGCGCAACTCCTCCATCGAACCCTGGGCGACAAGTCGCCCGCTATGGATGATGCCGATACGATCGGCGAGGCGTTCGGCGACTTCGAGAATATGGGTCGTCAGGATGATCGAGCGACCCGCGCGGGTGCGGTCGACGAGCAGGTCCTTGACCAGCCGCGCGGCGGCGGCATCGAGGCCGGTCAGCGGTTCATCCAGCATAAGCAGCATGGGGTCGTGAATAAGCGCGCCGGCAAGGGCCACCTTCTGCTTCATGCCGCGCGAAAATCCCTCGCAACGCTCGTTGCGATGTTTCCAGAGGTCGAGGGTTTGAAGCAGGTCGCGCGCGCGGGTCTGGGCCAGAGCGGGATCGACGCCCCAAAGGCCGGCGACGAATTCCAGATATTCCAGCGGATCGAGCTTGTCATAGAGCATGGGCTCGTCGGGCAGCCACGCGGTGATGCGCTTGGCGTCGATTTGGCGACGGCGCGCGTCGATGCCGAAAATTTCGATCTCGCCGGACTCCGCCGGCAAAAGACCAGCAACCATGCGCAGCGTCGTCGTCTTGCCCGCGCCATTGGGGCCGAGCAGCGCGAAGAACTCGCCCGCCTGGACGGTCAGATCGAGACTGTCGACCGCGACGGCGGGACCAAAGGTCTTGCGCAGCGAGCGCAGGGCAAGGGCCGGGGTCGCGGCTCCAGCGGGCAGGTCAGGCGTTGTCATCTTGGGCGTTCCATTCGCTGGCGCGGGAACCAGCCCGGCCTCCCGATGATCGACCAAGGCGGTTGCGCGCGGGTTAACGCGCGGTAACCGGCGCGCGGGAATGCCGCACAGGGTGAACGCGGTCTTGCCACCTCGCCGCCATCCGGCCTAGACCAGCGTCAACGGGCGTCGCCCGAAACCCGAACCCAGAGGAACCGCCCATGTCTCACGACAAAATCAAGCAGACGCTCATTTCGGCTGGAAAAGTGCTCGTCGCCGAGGGACAGGACGATTTTACTCGCGGCCATATCTCCATGCGCCATCCCGACAACCCGGGCCTGTTCTACATGAAGGCCCACAGCATCGGTCTCGACGAGATCACGCTTGAGAACATCCTCACCATCGATCTCGAGGGCAACGTGGTCGCGGGCACGGCCAAGCGCCACAGCGAAGTGTATATCCATTCGGAAATCCTCAAGGTCCGTCCCGACCTCAACTGCGTCATCCACACGCATCCGCCCTATTCCGTCGCCCTGTCGGCGAGCGGCCGCCCGGTGCGCGCGCTCAGTCAGCCAAGCGCGCTCTTCTACAAGGACGTTGGCGTATACACCGACACGATTAACCTCATCCGCGACCATGACATGGGCCGCGGCGTCGCCAGGGCGCTGGGGCCCCATCGCGCGGTCCTCTTGAAGAACCATGGCGTCGTCGTCTGCGGCCGGTCGATCGAGGAAACGGTCATCAGCGTCATCATGCTGGAGAATGCCGCGCAGGTGCAAATGATCGCGGAAGCCGCCGGCGATTGCGCACCGGAGTTCCCCGAAGCCGACATTCGCAAGCTGCAGAACGACATCAGCAGGCCTGAACAGTTCATCGTCAATTTCGACTATCTCGCGCGCCGCGTGAAGCGCCGGGAGGGCTGACACGCGGCTTTGCATCCCCGGAGCGGGGCGGCGGTTTTCAGGGCGTTTCATGACTGAAACATCTTGGGAATAAACACGCTTGCCAAGCCAAGCGTGGCCGGCGCAATCTTTGCCTGTTCACGGACGCGTGATGTTCACGCGCGGGATAGGGGGCAACGATGAGCGATAATCCGGTTCAAGTCGACGAAATGCTACCAGCGCCACGATTGCTGGCGCTTGGCATACAGCACGTGCTCGTCATGTACGCGGGCGCGGTCGCCGTGCCTCTGATTATCGCTGGCGCCCTGGGTCTTTCGCCCGAACAACGCACGCTGCTGATCAACGCCGATCTGTTCGCCTGTGGCCTCGCCACGCTCGTGCAGGCGCTCGGCTTTCCCGGAGTCGGCATCAAGCTGCCGGTCATGATGGGCGTGACCTTCGCCTCCGTCGCGCCCATGCTCGCCATGGGCGGCGCCGCCAAGGCCGCCGGGATGTCGGGAACCGACGCGCTTCTGAGCATTTACGGCTCAGTCATCGTCGCCGGCGTTTTCGCTTTTCTCGTCGCGCCGCTGATTGGTCGACTGTTGCGTTTCTTTCCGCCTGTCGTCACCGGCACGATCATCACCGTCATCGGAATCTCCCTGATGCGGATCGGCATTGGCTGGCTTGGCGGCGGTTTCGCCATGATCAAGAAGCCTCTGGAAGGTGGCGGCGTGGGCGACGTGCCCAATCCGGCCTTTGGCGCGCTCGACAATCTTTCGATAGCGCTGGCGGTGCTTGTTGTCGTCGTGCTGATCGCCAAATACGCCAAGGGGTTTCTCTCGAACATCGCGGTGTTGCTTGGCATCGTGTTCGGCGGGATCGTGGCCGCGGCGCTTGGCAAGATGAATTTCGCGCCCATCGCCGCCGCGCCGTGGGTCGATATCGTCTATCCCTTCCAGTTCGGCCTGCCGAAGTTTGATTTCTGGGGCGCCGTGACCATGTCGATCGTCATGATCGTCGTCATGGTGGAATCAACCGGTATGTTCCTCGCCCTTGGCGAAATGACGGGCAAGAAAGTCGACACGGATGACCTGACCAGGGGTCTGCGGGCCGATGGCGTCGGGACCAT
>CAISJZ010000002.1 GCA_903885755.1 uncultured Hyphomicrobiales bacterium
TCGCTTCGGCCGAGTCCTCGGCTAGCGTCCTTGCAATGGTCCTGATGAGGTCGCGATCCGTGTCGCGCCCTAAGACCTCAAAACGCGCCAAACCGCGCTCGCCAAGGCGCGACCGGTAGTTTTGGATAGCGCGTCGCTGGGACTTGCCGATGGTCGCCTCCTTACATTTCCAGTAATATAACCAGAGATCCTGCGGAGAGCAATGCGCGAGCCGCCTAAGGTGGATCGGTCAAGCCGTCTCGCGCTCGCGCACGCAGCCGCCGCTCTATAGGGCCGAACGATCACAAACAGCCGGTTACCCGGAGCGGAAGGGGTGTAGGTAATATTATGATAGAATTGACTTAATTGGGCATTTGACGGTATTTTCCTCCCAACGTTTTTGCGTCGATCGATAATGCGGCAGATGGATAGAAGCCGGCATTTGACGATCAATTTCGATAGACGGCGATAGGAGAAATTTTCCAACGCTCGAAATTTTCCAATGAAATCAACAGCCCGAATGTTTGACGGTATGGCTGACGGGAAAAGCGAGGCGGCTGGACAGTTTTTTCAAATGAAAACAGACCCTTACGGGTCTGTTGAACAATTGAGTGGGAATAGAAGGCGCCCATTTCCTATGAGCAGGCTCACGTCCGCTGTGGACATGGCCCGGTCTCGCCAGGTTGATCCAAAACGCTTTCGCGCCGCCCTACGTCGGGCCAAGCTCGGTTGGCATTCTCCGAATGGACGCTGGGAGGCCTGGGTTGGCAGTCCGGAGCACCTGGACATGGAGCGAGTTCTCGATGCGATTTCTCGCAACCACCTCATTGAGGGGGCATCGCCGTCGAGGATTTTGTCGCTATCAGAACAGGTCGGTGCGGAAAGGGCGGTGCTGGCCGGCAGGAAAAACTCCGTCGACGAACCCCCGAAGGAATCATTTCCTGCGGTCGTGAATCGGAACACGCGGGTGCTGATTCTGGGCAGTCTGCCGGGCGACCTATCTCTTCAATGGGGGCAATATTACGCGAACCCGCGAAACCAGTTCTGGCCGCTGATTGCAGCGGTGATCGGGCGGGGCTTGCCTGACGCCTATCAAGCCCGATTAGCGCTTCTGTCCGACGCCGGAGTGGGGCTTTGGGATGTGATCAAATCGGCGCGGCGTCCAGGTAGCCTGGATGCGCGTATTCGGGACCACACGCCCAACCCACTGGCCAAGCTGGTCGCAGAGTTGCCCTCGCTACGCGCGATCGCCTTCAATGGGGACAAACCTTCGAAGATTGGTCGGCCTCAGATTCATGATTGTGGGCGGCTAGTCATTATTGACCTGCCCTCGAGCAGTTCGGCGCGCGCAATTCCGTTTGAGCGGAAACTCGCATCATGGATGTCAATACGAGACTATCTGTAGTCGGTCGAATTTAGGAGCGCATCTATTGGAGGATGTCTTGGGGTTGTGGGTCGATGGAGACCTCCGACGCTTGGATGATTCACAATATTATGAGCTTTATTGCCCGCTATGGCAAAATGTTGGTGGCTGTTTTTCGGCCTTGCTCAACCGAGCACGTTTAGCCCGATCGCCCGTTCATTGGCGGTGAGGGGCTGCGCTAAAGCTCGCGTCGCCATCCTCCCACGGGTTGAACACCGCCGCCCCAGTGTGGCGCACGTCCTGGATATTTCGTGTCACGAGGTAGAGTTGGGTCTCGATGGCTGTCGCGGCCAGCAGGGTGTCGATCACCGAGGGCGGATGACCGGTGTCGCGCCGGATGCGGCCGGCCAGGGCGCCCCAGCGGCGGACGATGGCGTCGCTGAGCGGTATCACCCGGCCCTTGAAGCGCGCCTCGATGGCGTCGCGGTTGACTGCGTGACGATGACGGCGCGGATCTTCATCCGGCAGTTGATGGGTGCCCTTATCATATTCGGCGAGGGTCAGGACGCTCAGAAACATGCGCGATTCGTCCTGGGCGGAGGCCCAGGCCTTGACGCTGGGCGCGCCCGTGGGGGCCGCCAGGGACGCGATGACATTGGTGTCGAGCAGCCAGCCCTTCACAGATCGACCTCGCGGCCGAAGTCCGGCTCGCGCGTGAGGTCGAGGCCGTCCATGTTCAGGCTTTCCAGGAATTCCACCAGGGGCAGACTGGGCTTGGGCGCGGCGAGGCGTTCGAACTCATCGGCGTCCAGGACGACGACCGCACGGCGTCCGCGGACGGTGACCGCCTGCGGGCCCTCGTCGTGGGCGCGCCGCACCAGTTCGCTGAACCGCGCCTTGGCGTCTTCCAGTTTCCAGGTGGATGGGGCTATGGCGTTGCGGGGTTGGCCTGCGACCTTGGGCACCGTAGCTCTCCTGACTAGCTAGTCAGATATAGTCTGATCCAGCGCTGATCACCAGCGCGGCGGCATGTGCGCGGCGGGGAGGTCTTTGGGCGACCGATGGGCTGTCCCCGGGCGCTCGCCGGGCGGGGCTAGGGCGCTATCGGGGCGCTTTCGGGGAGTCCGAAGGGCGCTCGAGGGGTGGCTTTGGGCGGTCGTCGGGATGCCGTGAGCGGCGAACGTCTCCGTAATACATTGAAATATTGGATATTTCTAAGCATGTGGTCCGCGCTTCGACGGATATCGCGGACGGAGACCGCTCCGCCTCCCGCGCCGGCCCGCGCGGAAGGCGTTCAGGGGTGGGGCGCCGGTCGGTTCGGCACCCTTTTCACAATGAGAATGAACGTTGTACGAATTGCATTATGCAATATACGGGGTGGGGTGGTCAAATCAAATTCAGACGGCCGCGGAGCATGCCCAGCCTCATGGCGATCGCCGACGAACCCGCGCCGGGGCGGTGCGACTCCGTCGCGGCGAGCCGTCCGTTGGAGTCTCAGGGCGCCAGGAGCCGCGTCGGCACGCCGAGCGCCGGGCCCGCCTCGGCGAGACGCCGGTCGAGGGTATGGACGGTCGCGCCGTGATCCGACGCGACCGCGATGTGCAGCGCGTCGCCGGCGCGGAGCCCCAGTGCGTGCTGATCGACAAACCTCGCCGCGGCCCGAAAATGCCCGCCGGTGACCGGCAGCA
>CAISJZ010000003.1 GCA_903885755.1 uncultured Hyphomicrobiales bacterium
GCCAAGCCGCTCGTGGCCGCGATCGGCGATCGGCCCCATCGATTCCTGCATGGCGATGTCCTGGTTCGGAAATCCCCGGATGCCGGTGAAGTTTCCAAGCTTCATCGCCTTGCGATCCTGGCCGAAGTTGTTCGAAAAATTGTCGAGCTTGCGATAGGTCCTGTCGAGATCGATCCCGATTTGCGTGCCAGTGAATTTACGCCATGCCTCAAGATCGACGCCGGCGGTCTCGTCGCTCCAGGCGCAGATGTAAATTATGTTGTGCGTGTCATCGACGGGCACGGACATCTGATAGACGTTATAGACGTTGTTCGGCGGGATCATGATGTGGAACGGCGCGACGAAGCTCGTCACGCGCACATAGTCGTGGGTCGCCGAATTCTGGAGGGGACGGCGGATCGCGGCGTAGCGGAAACCGTAATCGGTCTCCTGCGCCTGCAGGCGCGGCGACTTGTCGGTGGTCGGGCGCGCCCAGGCGGTTCCCGTCGCGGTCGAGCCTGGCACGCGCGCCGCTGGCATGTCGGTTGAGTGCAGGCTGGAGGAATGGGCGGAGTCGATGCCGCCTTCAAGCCCCTGCGCCCAGTTGCAATTGATGAAAATCTTGAAGATGCTGACGCGCGTGTCCTCGCTTGGCGCGAAGATCGGTCGCTCGAAGGCGGGCATTTCCGCCGCCGGACCCAGATAGGTCCAGATCACGCCGCCAGCTTCCTGAACCGGATAGGCCTTGTGCCTCACCTTGGCGCAAAGGCCGCTTTCGGCGGGCTCGCTCGACATGTCGACGCACTGGCCGTCCACGGCAAATTTCCAGCCGTGATACAGGCAGCGCAGACCGCCTTCCTCGTTGCGGCCATAGAACAGGGAGGCCTTGCGATGCGGGCACTGCTCCTGCATCACGCCGACGCGGCCCTCGCTGTCGCGGAAGGCGACGAGGTTTTCGCCCAGCAATCGCACGCGTACCGGGTCGCAATCGGGCTCCGGAATTTCCTCGGAGAGGCAGGCGGGCAGCCAGTAGCGGCGCATCATCTGGCCCATGGGGGCGTCGCCCTCGACCCGGCACAGAAGGTCGTTTTCCTCTGGCGTCAGCATGCGCCCCTCCACATCTTAGCTCTCTAACTTCAGGCAATTTATCCGATCCTTGGGCGATTGCCAATCCCGGAACGTAGTGAGAGCATGACAACAGCGACCGCGCGATCAACGCGACCGGAGCCGCAAGGGAGGTCGGTATGTTTACTCGGAGATTTTTTCTGTCCGTCGCCGCTTATTCAAGCGCGTCAACGTTCGTCACGACCCGTGGCGCGGTCGCTCAATCGACCGGCTGGACGACGTTGTTCGACGGCAAGAGCCTCGATGGGTGGAGCAAGACCGGAGACCCGAACATCACGCTGGCCGATGGCATCGTCCAGGCCGACAAGGGCAACGGCCACCTCGTGTGGAAAGACCAATACGGAGATTTCGAGCTGCGCGCCGAAATCTGGATCAACCCCGACGCCAATAGCGGCATTTTCGTTCGCTTTCCCAACAAGGAAAAGCCGAGTTCCAAGGAGGGTTACGAGTTCAACATCTTCGACGCGCGTCCGGATCCGTCCTACGGAACCGGCGCCATCGTCGACACGGCCAAGGCCGCGACGATTCTCAAGGCAGGAGGCAAATGGAGCGTGATGGAAATCACCTGCAAGGGATCGGAGCTTTCGTTCAAGCTGGATGGCCAGACGACCGTCGACAAGGCCAGCAACGCCGCGAACGGACACGTCGCCAGCGCGCGCGGCTACGTCAGCCTGCAATTCGGCGGTGGGCTGGTGCGCTTTCGCAAGGTGGAAATCAGGGCGCTCTAGGCGCCGCGCGCCTGCGGTCGCGCGGCAAAAATCCGCGCGGGCCGCAGCGACGATTGATCGCGATCAATGGGGTTTGCCTCCAAACGGCCCATGAAGCATCATTCGCTTAAAACGCCCTAGGAGGAAACGATGAAGGCTTGGTATTTCACCGAAATGCCCTATCCGCACCTGCCGCCGTTCGATGAACTGTCGAGCATTCGGGTCAATCTGCCCAACAAGTACTTCGACCCCAAGATCGGCGCCGACCTCTACAACCGATATCTCGACGAATACATCTACGCCGACGAGATGGGTCTCGATCTCATGGTCAACGAGCACCATCAGACCGCCACCTGCATTGACACGGCGGCGCCCCTGTCGCTCGCCATTCTCGCGCGCCAGACGAAGAACGCGCGGCTGTGCATTCTCGGCAATCCGATCGCCAATCGCGGCGACCCCATTCGCATCGCCGAGGAAATGGCGATGATCGATTGCATCTCGCGGGGGCGTCTCAACGCGGGCTTCGTGCGTGGCGTCCCCTATGAAATCTTCGCCGCCAACACCAACCCGACAACGACGCTCGAGCGTTTGTGGGAGGGCGTTGATCTGTGCGTGCGCGCGTGGAAGTCGAACGACGAGCCCTTCAACTTCGAAAGCCGGTTCACCCATCGGCGCACGGTGAACGTCTGGCCGCGGCCCTATCAGTATCCCCATCCGCCGGTCTGGGTGACGGGGTCGAGCGACGTCGAATCGGTCAAGAAGGCCGCCTCGAAGGGCTATGTCTTCGCGACGTTCCTGCAACCCTATACGCAGGTGCGCATGCTGTTCGACGCCTACCGCAGCGAGTATCGCGACAATGGCCAGCCCGGCGGCGGCGGTCTCGCCTTCATGCCCATCATGTACGTTGGCGAGACGGAGGCCGAGGCCGAACGCGGCGCGCGGGAACTGACATGGTATCTGAAGGCCAAGGTCGAGCCGCAGTTCCGCAATCCGCCCGGCTATGTGTCGGTGGCGCAGAACGTCAACGCCATGCGCGGCGGCTTCAATGCGCGCTCGCGCACCAATGACAGCCTTCGCCAGGTCTCGCTGGAAGAGCAGCGCGAACTCGGCGTCATTATGTATGGAACGCCTGATCAGGTCGTCGCGCAGATCAAGCGGGAATATGATCGCATCGGCGGCTTCGACCATCTGTTGATGATGATGCAGGCCGGCTACCTCGACAACAAGAGCACGATGTCCAACATTCGTCTCTTCGCGAAAGAGGTCTATCCGCAAATCCGAGACCTGCCGGGCATGAACATCAGCGGCGCGGTGGCGGCGGAGTAACCCGCAGCCTTACGTCAGCCTGTATCGCCCGCGCTCGTCGCGGGCGACGCCGGGCGATGTCCGCAGGGCGTCGAGATCGCGCACGATTTCGCGTCCGTCGCGGCTGGCGCGGGCGGTCATCAGTTCCTCGAAATACTTGGGACCATCCTCCAGCGCGGCGCGGACGCTGTCGAAGCGCTTGCCCTCGAACTTCGGCATCTCCGGCACGGAGTTTTCCAGTTTTCCCGTCTCGCCGAAGGGCCAGGTGAGATCGAAGCCGGCCTTGGCGCCGACGCGGCTCTTGCCGCCCAGCGAGGGGTCGAGCGGCAGCGCCCGAAACCCGCTCTGCACGACGAGATCGCGATCGGGCTGAAAGCGTGTCGCCAGCGCCCAGTCCATCTGCGCATCGGAGAAAATATCGATATCGGGATCGACGATGAAGACGTTCTTGATATTGGCGAGACAGCCGAAAGCCGCCGCGATGGCGTTGCGCGCTTCTCCGGGCACGCGCTGGCGTAGCGACACGCGGATGTTGAACATGCCGCCGCTGGAGCCGGTTGCGCAGACACCCAGCGGCTCGCGCACGGCGCTTTCCAGAGCGCGCCAGACGATGACTTCCGTGCGCAGCGCATTGAGCTGCGCGGTGTCCGTGAACTCCATCTTGCGGCCGCCGATACTCATGGTCTGGAACAGGGCGTCGCGGCGATGGGTGATCGCGGTGAGATGGAACACCGGATTGCGCTTGACCTCGCCGTAGTAACCGAGGAATTCGCCGAACGGCCCCTCCGCCTCGAC
>CAISJZ010000004.1 GCA_903885755.1 uncultured Hyphomicrobiales bacterium
AGCAACGAATTGTAATCCCACGCGAAGGCGCAGGCGATGCTGAGCAGCGCCATGATCGCGAGCGTCCATTGCAGCACCTTGAGGCGACCGTGGCGTTCCGCGAGCCAGCCGAAGGAGATCGCTCCCACCATCTGGCCGACGAAGCCGGCGGAAATCAGCAGGCCGATCTGCCCGGGCGTGATCTTCCACAGGCCCGCGAGGATGGGTAGCACGATGGCGATGGTCAGGGAGTCGAAGGCGTCGAAGAAATGCGCGGTCCCGACGATCGACATCAGCCGCGCGTACCAGCCCGACAGCGGCAGTCGCTCGATTCGCGCGGTGATCTGTTCCTCGGACAGGATGCCCGTTGCGTTGGCCATGTCTTCCTCCCCCGGACGCGGCGGCCGGTTTGTCCCGGTTCGGTCGTCGCCGCCAAGCTAGCGCAATTGACGGGGAAGGGAAGCCCGATGCGATCCGGGCGCCGTCGCGGCGGCTCCGCTAATATGAGTTCAGGCTCGCGCGATTGTGATTCGGTTTTTCCGACGTGGGCTCCGGACGAGGCGGATGACTGATTTTCCCTATCGCAAGGCCCATTTCATTGGCGTCGCCGGGGTTGGCATGAGCGCCACGGCGATCCTGCTGCGCGACAGCGACGTCGCCGTCACCGGTTCCGACGAGGCAATCTATCCGCCGATCTCCCACGTTCTGGAGCGTGAAAGGCTCGACTGCCACACTCCCTTTTCGCCTCGAAACATTCCCGATGGCGTCGATCTCGTCGTCATCGGCAAGAACGCGCGCCTCGTGCCCGACCTCAACGCCGAAGTCGCCGAGGCTTTTTCCCGTGCGGCGGAGCCGGGGGGGCCGAAAATCCTGTCCTTCGCCGACGTGCTCGGCCTGCTGTCAAGGGATCATGACACGATCGTCATGGCCGGCTCATTCGGCAAGACCACCAGCGTTTCGATGATGGCCCATTGCCTGTCGAGCGCCGGGCTCGATCCTTCCTGGATGATTGGCGCGCTGCCATTGTCGCCGCCGCGCGCGGCGAACGTGGGGCGGGGCGGCGCCTTTCTGCTCGAGGGCGATGAATACCCATCATCCAACAGCGACAACCGTTCGAAATTCCTGCACTACCATCCCTCGCATGTGCTGCTGACGCCGCTGGCGCACGACCACGTCAACGTGTTTCCAACGATCGCCGAATATCTCGCGCCGTTCCATCAGTTGCTGGACATGGTTCCCGATGATGGCGTCGTTGTCGCCGCGACGTCGGGCGAGTTGAGCGAGGAGTTTCTCGCCGCGGTGAGGCGCCCGATCATCACTTTCGGGGTCACGAATGGCGACTGGCGCGCCGAGGATATCGAATGGGGCGAGCGTTCGCGCTTCACCCTGACGCGCCATGGCGAACCGATCGCGCGCGTCGAGACCGGCCAGCTCGGCGTCCACAACATCGAGAACATGGTCGGCATCGGCGCCTTCGTGCTGACGCGCGGTCTCGTGAGTGTTGAACAATTTGTCGAGGCCATGGGCTCGTTCCGCGGCATCGTCCGGCGGCTCGATCGCAAGTCCGAGAAGACGTCATTGCAGATGTTCGAGGGCTTTGGTTCGTCGTACGACAAGGCGCGCAGCGCCATCGCCGCGATGAAACAGCATTTTCCGCGTCGCCGCCTCGTCGCCGTGTTCGAGCCGCACACCTTCTCCTGGCGAAACCGCAAGACGCTTCACTGGTACGACGATGTTTTCGAGGGCTGCGAGAAGGTCTTCATCTACGAGCCGGCTTCGCAGGGCGCCGCGACCCATGAACAGGTGTCGCTGCCGGAAATTCTCGCCCGCGTGCGCGCGGCGGGCTTCGATGCGACCCCGGTATCCACGCGCGAGCAGGGTCTGGAGGCTATCGGCGACGCTTTGAAGGGCGACGACGCCGTGCTGTTCCTCACTTCGGGCGATCTTGGCGGCCTGATCGAAGCCCTGCCGGCGATGGCCGAGACGCGTTGGCCCGCCTGACCCGGCGCGAGGCTTGCGGATCCTGATGCCGTCAGCCGCGAAAAGGTCCATTCCGTTCGGGAATGAAACGCTTCTGGCGCGAATTCGTCCGCTCGCCCGCGCGGACTTAGCCGGAATGCGTCATGTCCGCGATCCTTTCAGCGCCCGCGAGCCGTCGTCTGGCCAATGGCGCGATGCTTTCCGTGGTTGGCGGCCGCCCCACCGGGATGCATGCTTCGCCCGCGCCCGTCGGCGACGCTCTTCGCGTGGCCCTCGCGGGCATTCTCGTCGTGCCAGCGATCTGCGCCCTCGTGGCGCTCGTCTATTACGTCAAATCGGCCTTTGGCGTGGATCTGATGGAAGGCCCGTCGCCGATCCACGACTTCCTCGACAACATCCGGCAAACCGAGCTGTTGTGACCCCGGTCACGAGCACTGGCGCGACGTGGTATTTAGGTACCGTATAACAATTCAAGCCATTTTTGCTGGCGATTTTCGCTGAAAATGCGACCCTAGAGTTGACATCAATGAATTTCGCCGCCTATAAGCCGCCAACTCCGGCGCGTGGCGACCTGTCGCGCGCCGGATTTTCCTAAAAGGACTGCGTTTTCATGTTCGGCAAGACCACCATCACAAAACCCGCCGAGGTCGAGAAAAAGTGGGTGCTGATCGACGCGACCGGGCTCGTTGTTGGCCGGCTCGCGACGATTGTCGCCATGCGCCTGCGCGGCAAGACCAAGGTCACCTTCACCCCGCACGTCGATGATGGCGATAACGTCATCATCATCAACGCGGAGAAGATCGTTCTGACCGGTCGCAAGTTCGATCAGAAGAACTACTATCACCACACCGGCTTTGTCGGCGGCATCAAGGAACGCTCGGCCAAGTTCATTCTCGAGGGGCGCTTTCCAGAGCGCATCGTCGAGAAGGCGGTTCAGCGCATGTTGCCGCGCGGCCCGCTCGGTCGTCAGCAGTTCGCCAATCTGCGCGTCTACAAGGGCACCGAACATCCCCATGCGGCGCAAAGCCCGGTGTCCCTCGACGTCGGCGCGCTCAATGCCAAGAACAAGCGGAGCGCCTGATTATGGCCGAGACCACCATTTCCTCGCTTCAGGACCTCAAGGCCGCCGGCGCGACCGGCGAGGCGCAAGCCCCCGCGATCGTCTATGTCCAGAAGCTGGACAAGCAGGGCCGCGCCTACGCCACCGGCAAGCGCAAGGACGCGGTCGCCCGCGTCTGGATCAAGCCTGGCAGCGGCAAGATCACGATCAATGAACGCCCGGTCGAGGTTTACTTCGCCCGTCCCGTGCTCCGCATGGTGCTGCGTCAGCCCCTCGTGATCGCCAATCGCGTCACCCAGTACGACCTCGTCGTCACGGTCGCCGGCGGCGGTCTGTCGGGTCAGGCAGGCGCGGTGCGCCATGGTCTGGCCAAGGCGCTGACCGCCTTCGAACCGGAGCTTCGCACGGTGTTGAAGCGTGAAGGCTTCCTGACCCGCGACTCCCGCGTCGTCGAGCGCAAGAAGTACGGCAAGAAGAAAGCCCGCCGCAGCTTCCAGTTCTCCAAGCGCTGATCCCGCGCGTCACGCAAATTCGAAAGGCCGTCCGAAAGGGCGGCCTTTTTCTTTTGGCCGCGCGTGCGAGCAACTCTGGCTGGAACCGCGCGGCCGGCTGGCGCAGGCGGCCTCATCGATCTACTCTGGAAAATGATTTCGCGGGAGAGTTCGATGACTACTGCCTATGATTTTTCCGCCCCCGCCTTGTCCGGCGAGGACATTTCGCTGTCGGAGTTTCGGGGCAAGGCGCTGCTGATTGTCAATACCGCCAGCAAATGCGGCTTCACCCCGCAATACAAGGGTCTGGAAAAGCTGCATGAGACCTATGGCCCGAGGGGATTTTCCGTGCTGGGATTTCCCTGCAATCAGTTCGGCGGGCAGGAGCCGGGCTCGGCCGATGAGAGCTATGCTGGAAACTGG
>CAISJZ010000005.1 GCA_903885755.1 uncultured Hyphomicrobiales bacterium
CCGTGCACATGAACACGCGTTTTGTCGTGACCTCGAAAGCGTGGTTCGGCGGCGGCGCGGATCTCACGCCCGTGCTCGACCGGCGCCGCACGCAGGAAGATCCGGATTCCGTCGCCTTCCACGGCGCCTTCGAGGGCGCGTGCGGGCGCCACAGCGCGGTCGCGGACTATCCCAAGCTCAAGGCCTGGTGCGACGATTATTTCTTCCTCAAGCACCGCAACGAGATGCGCGGCATCGGCGGCATCTTCTACGATTATCTCAACAGCGCGGGCGACGCGGCCAATTCGGCGTGGGACGCGGATTTCGCCTTCACGCGTGATGTCGGCGAGGCCTTTCTCGATGTCTATCCCCGCCTCGCTCGCCGCAACATGGCGACGCCATGGACGGCGGCCGATCGCGAGGAGCAACTGATCCGCCGCGGTCGCTATGTCGAATTCAACCTGTTGTACGACCGCGGCACGATCTTCGGCCTCAGGACCGGCGGCAACGTGGAGTCGATTCTCTCGTCCATGCCGCCACGGGTGCGCTGGCCCTAATTCCCGCGGATGCGCGCGAGCACGCGGTGGACATGCTCGATTGGCGTCGGCGGCAGGATGCCATGGCCGAGATTGAAGATATGCGGCCCCTGCGCGAAGGTCGCGAGGATACGATCAACCTCCGCCTCCAGCCCCTTCGGACCCGCCAGCAGCATGATGGGATCGAGATTGCCCTGCATGGCCGCGCGGGGCTGCGCCAACTTCGCGCAGGTCGCGATATCCGCCGAGGTGTCGAGACTGACGCCATGAATGGACGGCCGCGCCGCCAGCCGCGCGATGGCGCCAGCGGGCGCCCCGCGCGGAAAGGCGATGATGCGAACATCGGGATGGGCGGCGGCGACGGCATCGGCGATGGCCGCGCAGGGCGCCAGGCACCAGCGTTCGAGTTCCGGCCCCGGCAGCACGCCCGCCCATGAATCAAAGATCTGCACGACTTCGGCGCCCGCGCGAATTTGCGCCGAGAGATGCGCGACCGACGCGCGCACGAGTGTGTCGATGAGCGACTGAAACGCCTGGGGCTGGCGATAGGCGAAGGCGCGCGCCGGGCCCTGATCGGGCGTGCCATGACCGGCGATCATGTAGCTGGCGACCGTCCACGGCGCCCCGCAAAAACCGATCAGCGTGGTTGAATCGTCGAGCGCGCCATGGACGCGCTCGATGGCTTCATAGACGCAGGACAGTTTCGAAAGGTCCGCCTCGTCGCGCAGTTGCAGCAAATCCTCGGGGGTTTGCATCGGCTTGAGTTTCGGTCCCTCGCCGGCTTCAAACGAAACCGGTTGGCCGAGCGCCTCGGGGATGGTGAGAATGTCGCTAAAGATGATCGCCGCGTCGAACCCGAAACGCCGGATCGGCTGCAGCGTGGCCTCCGCCGCCTTGGCGGGATTGAAGCAAAACTCCATGAAGCTCGACGTTGTCGCGCGCAACTCGCGATATTCCGGCAGATAGCGGCCCGCCTGGCGCATCAGCCAGACCGGCGGCCGCTCGACCCTCTCGCCGGACAGGACGCGCAGA
>CAISJZ010000006.1 GCA_903885755.1 uncultured Hyphomicrobiales bacterium
GGCAAATCAGGCAGCCGACATCGCGCAATTGAAGGCGGAAATGACGGAACTCAGCGTTGCGATGCGTAATATCGCCACGCTGCCAGCCATGAGCGGAGGATCTTCCGCGGCGCTGGTCAAACCCGCCGCCGCGCCTGCCCAACCGGACACCCGGGAACTAGCGAAAATTCGCGCGGAACTGGCGGAATTGCGCGCAATGGCACAAGCCCAACGACCGGCGGCGCAGGCGGACGCGCCCACCGAGCGAACAAGCGTCATCAAGATGCGGTTCGATGAAAAACAATTGACCCAGGACCTCGACGGCGCGCTCGCGCACGTGTCTGAGCAGCGGCTCGGCGAGTTCGCCGATGATTTGAAGGCTCTGCGAAGCGATTTCGACGGTCTTGCAGGTCGGCTTGAGGACATGAACGGCAAGATCGCCAAGGGGGAAAATACGCAGGCAGAGGCGGCGCGGGAGTGCGTAGAACGCCTCGCGGCGTTCCGCGACGAGACCACGGCGCTCGCCGAAAGGATGGTCTCACTCGATGGCAAGGTTTCCGGCGCCGCCGCGCAGGCGCTCGAAGACGCCAGACCCGCCATCGACAAGGCAATCGAACGGCTGCGAGAGGACTTTCGTGGGGCGCTTGGCAACATACCTCAGGAAAAACTGCTTGCGGTCCCCGGCGCCATCGAAGCCATGAAGTCCGCGCTCGTCAAGGTTACCTCGGAATTGGCCGATGTGCGCGCCGCGACCCGGATATTTGACGAAGCCCCAGCGGCGCCGGGCACGCCAGTCAGCAGATCGGAACTGTTGAAAGCCCGCATTGAAATCACTCGGCTGCGCGAGGATCTCGATGGCGCGATCGCGAACGTCCCTCAGGAGCGCCTGCTGGAATTCGCGGAGGGCATCGGTTCGCTGCGCGCGGAAATTGGCTCATTGCGCGAACAGATGCGCGTTCTTGGTGGAAATGCGGCGACGGAAGCGGCTACCCGGTCCGACGATGCAACCCCTCCAAATGAAATCGCTCAGCCGATCACGCTCCCCGATCCAATGAACGGGAAACAGGTCGCAGAGCTGCGTGCAGCCGTCAAGACATTGATTTTACTTGTATCTCAGACGTTGAACCGCCAATCGGCCAAGGCAGGTCCGGATCAGGCGGCGGCATAACTCCGCCGGACGCCGATCACGCCAACGATCGACAGTCCAAGCGAGATGACCGCGTTCCAGCCCGCCAGCGACAGGCCGAAAATCCGGATCGCCACCGCGTCGCAGCGGACAACCCGGACAGTATTCAACTGGTTCATGAAGTCGTTCATGTTGGCCGCCTTGCTCAAGCTTCCCGTGCAATCGGTTGGCCCCTGCCAGAACCCCCATTCGACGCCAGCGTGATAGGCGCCGAATATCGCGCTGCCAAGGAACAGCGCGGACAGCAATCCCAGCCCCGCTCCCGCCAGCCAGCGCGGCCCGGACGTAGCGGCAAGGCTCGTAAGCGCCGCCAATGGAACACCCGCATAGTAGGCCCAGCGCTGCTTCAGGCAGAGTTCACAGGGCAGATAACCCGCCGCCTCGAAAATCCAGGCGCCGGCGATGGTCGCGAAGCCGACGATCGTGATGAAAAGGGCTATCTGGATCGGCGTGGCGGCGGCGAGCACGCGACTGGGCGACATTGGATTTCCCGGGTTGCTAGAACATATGCGCGGCGAAGTAGAAGCCGGCGATAATCGCCACGAGTATTAAAGCCAGAAATACGGCGAAATATTTCTCAAGCGCGGCGCGCAAAGGCTCCCCGAACCAGTTGAGCACGCCAGCGACAAGAAAAAACCGCAGCCCGCGCGTGATCAGCGATAGGAGCATGAACAGGGCGAAGTTGTAGCCAAGAAGGCCACTGACGATCGTGACAAGCTTATAGGGAATTGGGGTGAGCCCCTTGACCAGTATGAACAGCCATCCCCATTGCTCATAGAAAATGCGTAGCGCCTCAAGCCGTTCGCCATAGCCATAGACCCTGATCAACCACTGTCCGACCGTGTCATAAAGGACCGACCCGATAGCGTAGCCAAGCGCACCGCCAGCGACCGATGCTACCGTACAGACACCCGCGTAATAGAAGGCGCGCTTGGGACGCGCCACGACCATCGGGGCGAGCACGATGTCCGGTGGGATGGGGAAGAACGAACTCTCCGCGAAAGCGATCGCCGCCAACGCCCAGGTCGCGCGGGGGCTCTCGGCAAGCGAGATCGTCCAACGATAAAGCCCTTCAAACATGCTTACCCGGCGGGTTTTGGCCGCGAATCGCGGCTGAAGGCAGGATTTCATCACGCGTAATATGCGCGGCGACGGCGAGCAAGGCGCTGAGGCTGCGATACCGTCCGTTTATCAAAAGACCTGACAATCGTTTCAGGACATGTTATTGTGCATCGCAACATACGGCCGCTCCGATTTCGGGGCAGGAGACGTTCATGTTCGGATATTGGTCAAACCTGGCGATGCTGGCCGTTGAATCCCAGCAGGTTATCGCGCTTCGGATAATGAAACTCGCGACCGGGGGAGCGGAAGCGCAAGAAGAAGCCCACAGAATGGTCTCGGAAAAGATGGTCGAAGCCAACCAGGCCACCATGAGCCTAATGCTGGGCGCCTCCCCGGACAGCGTCGTCAGGGGCTATCGGCGCAAGGTGCGCGCCAACGCCCGCCGCCTGTCGAGATAATCGGCGCCCCGGATCGTTGACAGAGTCCTGGCGCGCGACGCAAGGTTCTGGAAAACACGAACCTTCGGGACGAAGCGCCGATGCCGGAGAAAAATCCAGTCACGGCTTGGGATACGGTCATTATCGGCGCCGGCTTTGGCGGCCTTGCGATGGCCATCCGCCTGAAAAGGGCGGGGCTTCGAAATTTCGTCGTACTGGAACGCTCGCCTGATCTCGGCGGCGTCTGGTGGTCGAATTCCTATCCCGGAGCCGCCTGCGACGTGGAATCGCGGCTCTATTCGTATTCCTTCGCCCAGAATTTTGGATGGACGCAATCGCACGGAGATCGCGAGGAAATTCGCGCCTATTTCCGTCATTGCGTGGGCAAGTACGGTCTTTCAAGCTATCTGCGGTTCGGTGTGGATGTGGACGAGGCCGCATATGACTCCGCGCGATCTTTATGGGTCGTGCGCACGCGCGGCGGCGAAATCCACGAGGCCAAAGCGCTGGTTTCGGCCTGCGGCCTCTTCAACACGCCGTCCATTCCCGATATTCCGGGCGTCGAGACATTCACCGGCCGCGCCTTTCATTCATCGAACTGGGACCACGAATTCAGATTCGCGGACAAACGCGTCGCCGTTATCGGCACGGGATGCAGCGCCGCGCAATTCGTGCCCATTATCGCCGGACAGGTGAAATCACTCGGTGTCTTCCAGCGGACAGCCGCCTGGGTCAGCGCCAAGCCCGAACCGATGGAGCGCCCGTTCCATCGGTTCCTCATGCGCTTCGCGCTGATGCGGCGGATCGACCGCTGGCGCATCTACGTCCAGTATGAGCGCGGCTATGTCGTGCAAACCAACACCGCTGTCCGCGCCGCGCGTGAAAAGGCCGCCCTCGCCTTCCTGGCCTCGCAGGTCAAGGATGAGGACAAACGCCGAAAGCTGACGCCCACAATTGCGATTGGCTGCAAGCGCAATATTCGCTCCAGCGATCTTTTGGCTACCCTCGATCAGCCACATGTCAATGTCGTCACGGACAAAATCGATCATGTCGATGGCGGCTCCATTGTCACGGCCGACGGGCGTCGCCACGACGTCGACGCAATCATCTACGGGACCGGCTTTACGACGACCCGGTTCCTTTCAACCCTGCGAATCGTCGGAGCCGATGGCAAAAGTCTCGACGATGTCTGGCAAGGCGCGCCCGAGGCGTATCTTGGAATAACGGTCTCCGGATTTCCGAATTTCTTTGTGATTTATGGACCCAATACCAACGCGCCAAGCTCGATTGTTTTCATGATCGAATGCCAGACCCGATACATCCTGCAGGCGATCAGGCGCATCGTGTCAGGACGCGCGCGTGTCATTGACGTGCGCGCGGAGGCGCAGACGAAATTCAATGAAGAGGTTCAGGCCGAGTTGCGAGGGCGCGCCTGGACGACGGGTTGCAAGAGCTATTTCATGAACGCCTCGGGACGAATTGTCACGCAATGGCACAAACCGTCGCGCTATTACTGGTGGCGAACCCTAAGGTTCAATTCGCGGGATTACCTGATCGCGAGCCGCGGGGATGTTGATCGAGCAATTGCAGATCCCCGCATGAATATACGATAAATGCGGTTCCTCCGGCCCGCTCATCGTTCCACGCGCGCGTTGAACGCGAGGGAGCGCCGTTCACCCGATCCTCGAAAGGGTTCCGCGCCATGCAGGAGCCACCCCGGAAAGATGTAGAAATCGCCGACGATTGGCTTGAAGCTCACAAGCGAGCGCGAAAACTCCTGTCGCCCGCCAATCAAAAAATTGATGTAGCCGGCCTGCCGATTGGAAATATAAGTCTTCCGCTCTTCGTCGTCCTCGCGATCTATCCGCGGGGTCTTCAGGTAGAGCACGCCTGAGATATCGCCCGAATGGAAATGCACGGGGCTCGGCGTACCCGCGTATTGGCTCACGACCCAGAAAATCTCGATTGTAACCCGTCGCGGCCTGTGTCCATCCACCTGACAAATGTAACGTTGGATTAAATCCTCCGTCACCTTCATGAGTGATTTCTCGCCCCCGTCAAAGACGGTTTCGGGGGGCAGCGTGAACTCGGAACCCTTATCCGCGCGAACCTTGCCATCGGCGTGACGATTCAATCCGTCGATGAATTCAGGCGTCATTCGCGCCTTGCCGATCAGCGGCCCAAATGGCGAATACAGGTCGAGCCGGGGTTCGCCTGAATCGCAGCCGGCGACGAGGGGCGAACCTTCGTATCGCCGGAGCGCCCTCGACTTCGCCTCGGTTCTCTCAACGTCGCTCATGGAACGCCAACCCGGTCATTGCGACGCACGCACGAGGATTGCATGCGTCGCGATCAGGAATCGAACAGCGAACGCGCCGCGTTGCGCCCGAATTGTCGCAGCGCCGCCAGCCAGGACGTATCCGTTGTCGTCGCGCTCCCAGCCGCGTCCGCTTCGAGGTGCAGTCCCGCGCTCCCAGCCGAAGCGACGGGCGAATCGTCGTCAATCACGATCCGCATAGCTTCGGGATCGCGGCCGACGAAGGCTCCTTCGTCCTCGTCGAAGAGCCATGTTCGCTGGTCCCCGGCCACCCCGCTGTCCGACTCATGGAACCGGATCGCGATGCCCCCATCCTGGATCGCCCGAATGATATCGGCCGCTGAATGGTTTTCGCGGACGTGTTCCAATGGATCGTCGGATGAATCGTCCGGCGTTGGCGCGGGAGCGCCGTCCGGCGAAGGGCCAATCGCCAGAGCTCCCGGCGTCGTGACGAAATTGCCGGCGCCGGCCGCCGAAGCCGGGGCCCCCGACATCCCGCCGGCGCTCGCCATCGGCGGCAGACTGATGGCGCTGATCTCCGTCGCGGGCGCCGTGACAGACTGCC
>CAISJZ010000007.1 GCA_903885755.1 uncultured Hyphomicrobiales bacterium
GCCGCGCGTCGGCGCGGCAAGACCAGCGATCATCCGCAGCGCCGTTGACTTGCCGCAGCCGGAGGGTCCGAGCAGGCTGAGGAACTCGCCTTCACGAACGTCGAGATCGAGCCCGTCGAGCGCGGTGACGCCATTTCCGAAGGACTTGCCGACGCCCTTGAGGCGAACGATTGGCGCGTTCGACGCCATTCAGTTTTTTGGTCTGAGTTCGAGCCCGACCTTCTTGTTCACGAAGCGGAGGTCGTAGGACTTTTTGTAATCGATATCCGCCTTAACGACCCGCGCCTGTACCATCTTGTCGAAGAAGCTCTTCATGCGCGCGTCTGTCATGGCGCCGATACCCGCGCTCAGCGTGTCGCCGGAATCGACGATGCCGTATTCCTTCATCTTCGCGATGGAATAGGCGATCTGGTCGTCCCTGATATCGGGATTGTCCTTGCGGATGGCGGCGTTGGCCGCGGCGTTGTCGCCATAAATGTAATTGTACCAGCCGATGGCCGATGCATCGACGAAGCGTTGCACGAGGTCGGGATTTTTCTCGATCATGTCGCGCCGCGCCTCGATCGTGGTCGAGTAGGAATCATAGCCATGATCGGCGAGCAGAAAGACGTTGGGCTTGAAGCCAGCCTGTTTCTCGATCTCGTAGGGTTCGGAGGTGAGGTACCCCTGCTGAATCGAGTTCTTGTCGGCGATGAAGGGGGCGGGATTGAAGGCGTAAGGCTTCACCTTCTCTTCCTTGAAGCCATAGGCGAGTTTCAGCCATTGATAGACGGAGGCGAGATTTTCCTTGCCGACAAAAGCGGTCGCTTTCGGCAGGTCCTCGAATTTATCGAGACCGGCGCCAGGGTGCGACATCAGGATGATCGGGTCTTTCTGGAAGAGCGACGAGACAACCTGCGTCGGGATGTTCTGTTCGACCGCGGTGAACGCCTGGATCATGTTGGCGCCCATGTAGAACTCGATCTTGCCGGTCGCCAGGAGCAGGCGATTGTTGGCCTGCGGGCCGCCAGGCAGAATCTTCACGTCGAGTCCGTATTTCGCGTAGGTGCCATCGGCCACGGCCTGATAGAACCCGCCGTGTTCGGCCTCGGCCAGCCAGTTGGTGCCGAAGGTTACCTTATCGGCGGCGTTCGCGGCGAGAGCGGCGAATGCGAGCGCGAACGCGCCCAGGGTTGCGGCAAGTCTCACGTTCGCTCCTTTGGCCGATGCGGGCCCTCTGCGTGAATTGTCTGGCAGTTGTCGCGGTTTTGAACACGGGACGCAAGATCGCCAGCCGCCGTTCGCGCCACGTCAGCCCGTCCAGGGCAAGGTCCAGGTTTCGGTGAGGACCCGTCCGCGGGCGCGGAGCGAGACCCTGAGATCGGCCGTCTGCCCGGGCGCGGCGGAGACGTCGATGCTGGCGCGGAATCCCTTGACGTGCGGATTCGGCGTCAGGCCGATGTTCGAGACCTGACCATTGTTGGCGCTGGCGACAACCTCGATCGCCGCCGGGCCGCCGAGGTAATAGGCGAGGTCGCCGCCAGAAAAGTCGATCAGAAACCGGCGCGCCCCGCCGGTTGTCGCGGGAGCGTTCTCGACCGAACCCGACAACGGCGATTGAAACGTGTTCGCCACCCGGCCGAGCGTGACGGTCGATCGATGTTCCAGACTGGCGATGGCCCGATAGGCCAGATTGACGGGCTTGCCCGGTTCGCGCGGCGCATTGGACACCCATGCCGCGAGGATGTTGCTGGCGTCGGCGTCGGTCGCCGGCCGTTCGACAAGTTCGACGTGCCCATCGCCCCAGTCGCCCGCGGGCTCGATCCAGTAGTTTGGGCGCGTCTCGAAACCCGCATCGAGATCCTGATAATGGTCAAAGGCGCGATCGCGCTGCATCAGGCCGTAGCCACGCGGATTTGTATCCAGGAAAGCGAAGCGCGCGCCCTTGACCGGATTTCGGAGCTGGCGCCAGAGCCATTCGTCGGCGCCGGTATGCATGGCCAGTCCATCCGAATTATGGACTTCCGGTCGGTAATCCCCGCCTGCCCGGCGGTCACTCTCGCCTTGCAGGTACATCGATGAAACGGCCGCCAGCCCGAGAACGCCGCCGACGCGTCGCGGAAACAGCGAAGCCGCGACATCCAGCCGCGATTCGACGCCGGGCGCGATTTTGAACTGGAAAGCGCCCGTGACGGAGTCGCCGTCGAGCAATCCGTAGATGGTCGCGCGCGCGGCGTTGGCCTCCGGCGTTTCGATCCAGAATTCGCGGAAGAAGGGAAATTCCTCGCTGTCGAGGCCCGCGTTGACGCACAGGGCGCGCAGCGAGGCGCCGGGCCGCTGGCCGCGACCGAGAAAGCGGAATTCGCTTGAGCCCGTGAAAACAATCGCGTCGCTGAAGGCTTTGGGTTCGTTCAGCGGGAATTGCAGGCGGAAGCCGGCGAAGCCGAGATTGAGCGGCAGCGGTCTTTCGAATTTGGCGCGACCATAATCGAACAGATTGCCCGCGTAGGGAATCGGCGTGGCGATTCCATCCCGGATGATGTTGACCGTGACGGGGCGGGCGCTTCGGGGATCCAGATGGATGGTCTGCAGGCGGAACCGGCTTCCGGCCCCCGCGAGGAAAGCGCGGTCGGGACGGAACCGGATATCCCGCGCGATTTCAGGGTCGAGGCGGACAATTGATTCAGGCAGCGGCGGCGAAGCCGCCAATGGCGCGGTGGCGAGGTCGCGCGCGCGGCGCACAACGTCGACAAACCCGAATCGGGGAGGGGCGCTCGATGTCGCCGACGTCGTGGGATTCTGCGCCTTGGCTGGCCCGGCGGCGGACAGACCCGCGCCCGCGAGCGAAACGACAAAACCGCGACGGTCGATGTTACGCATTGGAGTTCCACGCCAAACGAGCCGCTCGGCCCGAACTGTCACTAAAGCCCCCGGTCGCCGCCCGCAAGCGCCGCGAGGTCGCGCGGCATGTTGCGCGCGGGTCACGTTAAGAAGATTTAACCATGCAAATGTGGGAAATTGCTCCTCGTGGCAAAAAAATGCTTGCACCCCCGGAAAATTCGCCTATCTACGGTCTTGCCCAAATCGCACGTGCCTGTGGTCGTGTGTCGGTTGGCGGGGATCCGGACAAGAGGCCGGTTAACCGTCA
>CAISJZ010000008.1 GCA_903885755.1 uncultured Hyphomicrobiales bacterium
AGCTTCAGGGCGCCGTTGATCATGCCGACGCGCGCGCCGCCGATCGGACCCATGAAAGGGATGCCCGACAGGGTCAACGCCGCCGATGTGGCGACCATCGCCAGAATGTCAGGATCGTTTTCTAGGTCATGCGAGAGAACCGTGATGACAACCTGCGTCTCGTGGCGGTAGCCGTCGGGGAACAGGGGGCGAATCGGGCGATCAATCAGACGGGAGACCAGCGTCTCCTTTTCGGAGGGACGACCCTCGCGCTTGAAATAGCCGCCCGGGATACGGCCGGCGGCGAAAGCCTTTTCCTGGTAGTTCACGGTAAGCGGGAAAAAATCGATTCCCGGCTTCGGCGACTTGGCCGAAACGACGGTGGCGAGCAGCGTGGTCTCGCCGTAGGTGGCCCAGACGGAGCCGTCGGCCTGCCGGGCGACACGGCCTGTTTCAAGGGTGAGCTTGCGCCCGGCCCAATCAAGTTCTTCGCGATGGATTTCGAACATATGTCACTTCTTTCATGGCGTCCGGAAATGCCGAACGGCCATGGGCAAGACGGCGAGAGGCTGTCGCGGACCGGAACGGTCCGTGGTGGCGACAGCGTCCGGCGATCCTGCCATGGCGCGAGGGACTTTCCGGGGTTGGAACGACAGCCCCATGCCGCCGTTCCCCGAACACTTCCCCGCCCGAGGGCTGGAAAATGTTTCCAGGCCACGCGCCCATGCGCGCGGCCCCTGACGCGCCGACGTCCTGTCGACGCAACGCGATATCAGCGACGGATGCCAAGACGCTCGATGAGGGTCTTGTAACGCGCTTCGTCGTGCTTCTTTACGTAATCGAGCAACTGACGACGCTGGGAGACGAGCTTGAGCAAGCCACGGCGGGAATGGTTGTCCTTCACGTGGGTCTTGAAATGCTCGGTGAGGTTGGTGATGCGCTCCGACAGGATCGCGACCTGAACCTCGGGCGAGCCAGTGTCATTGGCTTTGGTGGCGTATTCCTTGACAAGCGCGGTCTTGCGCTCGGCTGTGATCGACATCGTGACTGTCCTTTTTCCGGGGGTTGATCCGTTCGTCGGGCCGGGCCGGGATGTCGTCCAGCGCGGTCACAGGCAAACGGTCCGCGAAAGGGCGATGCCTCGCGCGGTTGGCGGGCTTATACACGAACGGTGGGGAAAGGCCAGCAGGTTGCTCCGCCCCATCAGAACGGCAGGTTGAACACCCGGCTGGGCTCAAGCGCGCCCTTCACGACCTCTCCGAAGGCGACGGGCACGCCCCCGCACGCGGCATAGGCGATGCCGCCGGCCGGCGCGTCGCGCCCCCGCAGGATCAGCGACTGGCCCCGCCGCAGGCGCGCGGCGGCGTCACGGTCGACGACCACGCAGGGCACATCCGTCAGGCCGGCCTCGACGTCCAGCAACATGGCGACGGGATCGGCTCCCTCGGCTTCCAGCGCCACCATGGGGGTCGATTCCGATTCGAGGAAGGGTCCGACCCGGGTGCGGCGCAGCGCCGTTACGTGGCCAAGACACCCCAGCATCCGGCCAAGGTCGCGAGCAATGGCGCGAACATAGGTGCCCTTGCCGCA
>CAISJZ010000009.1 GCA_903885755.1 uncultured Hyphomicrobiales bacterium
CAGGCCGTACAGCGACGCCATATCGAAGTGCGAGTATATCTGCATGGTCATGAAGCCGAGCCCCTGGTTGGACAGCTTGGTCTCCGCCAGCAGGGCGGTAATGACCGCCGTGCCGAACCCCAATCGGATGCCGTTGAGCACTGGCGTGCGCATCGCCGGCAAATAGATTTTCATCGCCATCTGCCATTGCGTCGCGCGGAAACTGCGTCCGACGCGGATCAGCACCTTGTCGATGTCACGCATGCCCGCCGCCGTCGACAGCGCGATGGTGAAGAAACACGACAGCGCCCCGAGCGCGATCTTCGAGGCGACGCCGACGCCGAACCACATGATCATCACGGGAAAGAAGATGATGCGCGGCGTTGGCGCGAGGTAATAGACGTAGGGCTCGTAGGCGCGGGCGAGAAAGCGGTTCGCGCCGAGCAGGATGCCGACAAAAATGCCCGCCGCGCCGCCAATGGCGAGCGAGGCGACGACCTCCCAGGCAGTCACCCGCAGGTTCGCGTAAAAGACTGGATTGACCAGCAGCCGGCCCATCGAGGCGACGATGGCGACGAGCGAGGGCACGACATCGCGGAACAGCAGGCCGGAGCGGGAGGTCGCCTCCCATAAAATGGCGATACCCAGCACGAAGGCGAGCCGGATACCGTTGGTCGAGCGCGCGGACACGCGTCCCGTCGCCCCCCAGGACGTCGTCGCCGTCGGCGATTGCTCTCTTACCTGCCCGGTCGCAGCCATGATTCCAGTCGCTCCAGAGCCACGAAGAACACGACGCTGACCAGGATCACGAAACTGATCGCGGCGTAGGTGCCGGGCAAGTCGTAACGTTCGGCCAGATCGTTGATGAGCTGGCCAAGGCCGCCCAGATTGATCAGAAACTCGATGCCCACCACGCTGATGAGCACGAAGGTCCAGCTCAGGCGGATGCCGGTGAAGATGAGCGGCAGGGCCGAGGGAAACAGGATTTTCCAGAACATCTGGGAATCCGTCATTTTCAGGCTCTTGCCGACATTGATCAGAACGGGCCGCGTCGCGACGAAGCCCTCGGTGGTCTTGAGGATCATCGGCGCGAGGCCGGTGATGACCGACATGACGATGACCGTCGTCGAGGAGCGTCCGAACATGACCAGAAAAAGCGGGAAGGCCAGCACCAGCGGCGCCGCCGCGACTGCGGCCACCCAATCCTCGATGGCGCGACGGAGCGGGCGCCAGCGATAGAGCGCGGCGCCAATCGGCACGCCGATCAGGATGGTGAAAAACCCCGCCGTGAAAACCTCGAAGGCGGTCTCCCGCATCCGCGCCAGCACGTCTTCCTCGACGATGATGCGCTCAAGGCTCAGCAGCACCTCGCTCGGCAGCGGCACGATGTAGCGGTTGACGACGCCGATGCGCAGCAGCCCCTCGAGCAGCGCGAAAACCGCGACGATCGTCCCCGCGCCGACAATCAACGGCAGCGCGCGGGTGTTGAAGGCGGACGCCTTAGCCACGGCCGCGCGACCCCCGCGTTCGCAGTTCGGTATCGGCCATGCCGCGGCTCGCCTCGGCGCGCAGGTCGGCCCAGATTTCCGCGACGTAATGGCCGAAATCGTCGCTGGAGACGACATCCGACGTGCGCGGCCGCGGAAGCTTGATATCGACCGTGCGTTTCACCTGACCGGGCCGGTAGGTCATCACCACGATCCGGTCGGACAGTTGCACGGCCTCGGTGAGGTTATGGGTGATCAGCAGGGTCGTCTGATGCAGATCCTGCTGGATCTGGGTGATCTTGTCGCCGAGCAGCAGGCGGGTCTGTTCGTCGAGCGCCGCGAAGGGCTCGTCCATCAACAGGATATGCGGCTGCGACACCAGCGTGCGGGCGATGGAGACACGCTGACGCATGCCGCCGGAGAGTTCCGCCGGCATCCGTTTCTCGAAGCCGCCGAGACCGACAAGCTCGACGAAATGGTGCGCGCGCTCCAGCCGTTCGGCCTTGCCGACGCCGCGCAATTCGAGGGGAAAGGCGACATTGTCGAGCACGTTGCGCCACGGGAATGTCGATTCTTCCTGAAACACCCTGCCGATGGCCGGATGCGGCCCGGCCACCCGGTCGCCCTCGCACAGGACATTGCCGGAATAGTCGTCGAGCAGTCCGCCGATAATGTTGAACAGCGTTGATTTGCCGCAACCCGATGGGCCGATCACGGCGACGAATTCGCCGGGATGTACGTCGAAGGACACCCGGTCGACAGCGGTGACGGCGCCTGGACCCTCGCCGAAGCGCTTGAACACATTGTCGATGACAAGTTGCGGTTTCGACGCGGCGGACGTGACGGCGCCGGGAGCATTTTCGACATTCGACATCTGAATCGGGTCTTCCGGCGCTCGATCATCCGTGAACGCGCCCGCCGCCTGACGACCGGGGACTCGTCCACGCGAGCCATCCTCCCCAGCGCGACAAGCGTGGCCGCGTTTGTATTGGCGCGGATGTTGGGCGCCGCGTGGCGCCTTGTCAACGGCGCGATGGATGGGAGGATTTTTTTATCGCGCGGGAAGGCGAGGAAGATCAGTTGATCCCGTTGGGCGGGTTCGCGCCCGACAGGGACGCGCGTTGCCAACCCGGCAGCGGTCGCACCGCGGGACCGGAGAATGAACCATTGGCCGTGGCGGACGCGCTTGTGTCGAAACGCGTCGCGATCCCCGCCGGCGCGGCGAAGACGAGACCGGACATGTCATTGCGACTTGCCTTGCGAAGGCCAGTGACAACAGGCCCAACAGCGGTCGGACTGGAACTGGCGACTTCCACGGGCGCGGTCAACGCCCGGAAATTCGCGCGATCAAGGTGGGCGAGTGCGTCCTCGCCGCGGCGGTCCCTGACGGTCGCCCGCAAGCCAATTGGCTGCGCGCCGACGGGCGCGACAACCTTTCCAAACAACGATCGCGGCGCCGGTTTGGGCGCTTCGGGAGCGATCACGCTGGCGGGCGCGTAAGCGAGCGCGCCGGTAACCGAGGCCGCGACAGGCGCGGTGCCGCCGGTTATGATGACGTTTGGAAGCCCCGCGCTTCGGGTCGCGCGCGGGCCGAAGTCTGGCGCGCGGGCGAGTTCGGTCGGGCGCGCTGGCGGCAGCGGCGCGACGACGGTCTGCGGCAGGTTCAGCGCGAGTTCGGTGGGTCGGCGCGGCGGAATTGGCGCGACGACCGCCTGCGCGGCATCCGGTTCCGGCGCGGGTTTGACGATTGCCGCGGCAGGCTGCGAAGGCTCCGGCAGGACAGTCGGCTTTTGCGGCTCGGCGCGCGCCGCGACAACAACCGGCGCCGGCGACACATAGGTCTCGCCGCGAGGCAGATTCTGTTCAGCGCGCGCCACGGCGGGCGACTGACGATTGGCGTCAGCGACGAAGAACCCCGCGGCGTTGTTCTCATCGACGCCCGTGGCGCTCGGCGCATAGGCTGTCGCGCCGCCAGCGCGGGCCGCGGCCAACCGCGTCGCGGCGTTCGAGCCGCGGGATTTTTCGATGAAGCCAGCCACCCGGTTATCGCCGCCAACGCGCGGTCCGCCGCCAGCCGGCGCCGCCGCGACGACCTTGTCGTCCTCGCCGCCGCCAAACAGGGTCTCGAAAAAGCCTTTCGACCTGACCTGCGCGATGGTCGGCACGGAAACGCCATTGCGCGACTCGATCTCGGCGCGGGCTTCCTCGTAACGGGCCAGAGGCTGGCCATTGGAAGGCAGATGCACGGTCTTGCCGTCGGGGAATAGACGCGCGAGCTGGTCGTAGGTCATGCGCGGCCAGGCGCGCACACTGCCGACGTCCATGTGAACGAAGGGGCTGCCGGCCGTCGGATAATAGCCGACGCCGCCGCGCTGCAGATGCATGGCGATCTCGCGGACGCGCGACATCGGCACGTCCTGATAATGCATGTCCATCGCCTTGCCGAGCATGTGCTGCGAGAACTCGGCGACGGCGCGCGAACGACGGCGCAGCATGGCGTTGGTCTCGGGCGAACGATAGGCGGAAACGATGACGATGGGCTGTTGCGAACCTGTTTCGCGATAGGTTTCCCAGACCGCGTCGAACAGCCGGGGGTCCATTTTCGTGGGCTCGTCGCGCCGCCAGTCGCGCAGGAACCAGTTGAGCTTTTCGAGCGTGGCGTAGTCATAGGCGCCATTCACGCGGAAGGTCGCCGTGATGCTTTCCTGCGTGTGCGAATGATAGAGGCTGATGGTGCGGGTGTCGCCATTGGCGACGGCGTTTTCGGTTTCGGCGGGCGCGAATGCCGCGAGGGCCAGCGCAATGGCGCCGGATTTCAGGAAAATGGCCCGACGAGGGGCGCCCCTGGAGAAGGTCGAAAGCCGCAACCTGAACACTCGCTGTTAGCTTGAGCAACGCGCCTGGACCGGACGCCGACAAACCATGGTGACCGAACTATTGCCGATTTAAGTTAAAAGCACGTAAGTCGAATGGGTTGCCGCTCTGTACACGATGTGACGCAGGGTCGCCAGTCTGGCCCAGTTCCCGGGAGACAGCAAGGCACTCGAAATGGGGCGCGATTGTGGTAGCTTGGCGGCGCGCGACAATCGCCCGCGGGCGACCAAAGTCTCGGCCCGGCCCGCGAGAGGCCGCGGCAACGACTAAAATGGCCCCGGGGAGGGATGCATGAAGCTTCTGGCGACCGCGTTATCCGTTCTGGCTTTTTCCGCCCCGGTCGTCGCCAGCGCGGCGGATCAGGTCAACATCGCCTATATCGGTGGGACGGCGGACGTCGGCTTTTATATCGCTGATGCAAAGGGTTACCTGAAGCAGGAGGGGATCGAGGCGAAATTCACGGTGTTTGATTCCGCCGCCCGAATGGTGGCCCCGCTCGCGACCGGCGACATCGATGTCGGCTCCGGAACGGTTGGCGCGGGCACCTACAACGCGCTGGAGCGCGGCATCACCATGCGCGCGGTCGTGGACAAGGCGCGCAACAAGGGCGCCTATTCCTATCAGGGGCTCGTTGTCCGCAAGGCCCTTTGGGACAGTGGCGAGATTCGCACCCTCAAGGACCTCAAGGGCCACCGGTTCGCCATGACGACGAATGGCGGCAACGAGGCCGCCGTGCTCGACGAAGCCCTGCGCAAGATTGGGATGAGCATCGCCGACGTCGAACAGACGCAGCTCTCCATGCCCCAGCAGGTCGTCGCATTCGCCAATGCCGCCATCGACGCCAGCTTTCTGCCCGAACCCTTCCTGACCATGGCCGTTACGTCAGGCGCCGTTGTCAGCATGACGCCGGTCTCGAAGATGCGCGATGACGACGTGACTGGAGTCATCATCTACAGCGACATCCTCATCAACAAGCGGCCCGAAGTCGCGACCCGCATCACCAAGGCCTACATCCGCGGATTGCGCGACTATGTGGACGCGCTCAAGGATGGCCATCTTGCCGGCGCCGGCGCCGCGGAGATCGTCGATATCATCGCGCAATATTCCGTCGTGAAAGACAAGGACGTTTTGCGGACCATCATTCCGCATTACGTCGATCCCGATGGCGAGGTTGGCGTCGAAAGCCTCAAGTCCGACTGGGCGTTCTACAAGGCGGGCGGCTTCATCAAGGGCGATGTGACCGTCGATCAGCTTATCGATCGGCGGTTCGTCGCCGCCGCGGTGAAGGAACTCGGCCCCTACAAGCCGAAATCGCCATGACGGGAGAAAGCAACCCATGCGTTTCGTTCTTTTCAGCCTGATTCTCGGCATGGCCGGTCTCGGCGCGCCCGCGGTTCGCGCGGACGACGCGCAAAAAATCGTTGGAGTCTGGAAGCTCGTCTCGGTTGTTTACGAGGACCAGCAGACAAAGGATCGGTCGCCCGTCTATGGCGAGCACCCCAGGGGTTGGCAGATCGCCACCGCCAAGGGCCGATGGCTGGCATTGATGACCGGCGACGGTCGCAAGATCCCCGCGACCGACGCCGACCGCGCCAACGCGCTCAAGACCATGATCGCCTACAGCGGCCGCTACCGCGTCGAGGGTGGCAAGGTCATCACGAAGGTCGAGGCGGCCTGGAACGAAAGCTGGGTCGGCGGCGAACAGGTGCGCTTCATCCGCTTCGCCGATGGCGATCGCCTGCTGCACATCGAGAGCCCGCCGATGCCGCATCCCAATCTCGCGGGCAAGGTCGTGCGCGTCATCGTCACGTGGGAGCGCGACGAATAGCCAGGCGTTTGCGGGCCGATGCGAAATCGCTAATGTCCGCGCCGATCAATCAATCCGGAGGAATACATGGAACCCCTACCCGTCGGCGCCAATTTCAAGCGCGCCAAGATTCTGTGGGAACTGGGTCTCCATATCGCCGGCAATCCCGAGACGAAATATGGCGGCAATCGCGATATGTGCATCGTGGTTGGCAGCGGGTCTGGCGAGGATTTCAAGCCCTCGCTGCGCCTGTCCACGGGTTCGGCGATCATGGCGCACGCGGTCGCGCGCGGCGAGATCGAGATGGCCTTCGTCAATCCATCGGCCATGCTGACGCAGGCCTATCGCGGCGTCGGGCTCTTCGACAAGCCATTGCCGCTGCGTATCATTGGCAATTACCCGAGCTTCGACCGCTTCGTTGTCGCCATTCGCGCCAGCCTTGGCTTCACGTCTCTGAATGAGATCAAGAAGGCGCGCTATCCCCTGCGCGTGTCGCTGCGCGAGGACCCGACCCATTCGACCCTCGTGCTGATCAAGCAACTGCTCGACTTTCACGGCATGAGTCTCGCCGAAATCGAATCGTGGGGCGGCGGCCTGTTTCCCATCGGCGGCCCCGGCGACAGGCGCCGTCTCGCCGGAATCCAGAACGGCACGATCGACATTGTCTTCGACGAGGGCATCAGTACCTGGATCGACGAGGCGCTCGCCCACGGCATGGTTCCCATGAATCTGGGCGCCGACGCCATCCAGCATCTCGCGGCGCTCGGCTGGCGCAGCGGCCCGCTGGGTTCGGGGCGCTTCGCCTATCTCAAGGGCGATTATGACTGCATCGATTTCAGCGGCTGGCCGCTCTACGCCAGCGCGGCGTTGCCCGACAATGTCGCCTACGAGGTCGCGGCGGCCTTCGGCGCGCGCCATGATGAAATGCCGTGGGAAAAAGGCACCCATCTCGGCATCGCGCAGGTCGGCAAGGAAACCGACGCAACCCCAATGGACGTGCCGCTGCATCCCGGCGCCGAGCGGTGGTATCGCGAGCAGGGACACATCTGATCCCGCTCTCCAATGACCGAGGCCGGTCGTTGGAGAGCGGCAAGCACGAATGCGCGCCGGCGCTCATGCGCCGTGTTTCCCGCGATGATTTCCTCATCGCGGGATAAAAACTCGTCAGGCGAGGGCAGGCGCCAGCGTCGCGAATTCTTCCTGTTGCGGGACCGCTGGGATCATTCCGGTCTCCGCCGCCTTCAGCAGAACCTCGCGCAACAGGCGCAGACCCATGGGCGCAAGCGCCCGCTCCCATAATTCGCGGGCGGTTTCGCCTTTTTTCACGAAGCACCAATCCTGCGCCGCCAGCGGCCCGGCGTCCATCCGGTCGGCGAGATGGTAGATCGATCCGCCGGCGATCGGGTCGCCCTCCTTGATCGTCCATTCGACCGCCGCTATGCCGCGATGGCGCGGCAGCAGGGAGGGATGATAGCCGATCGCGCCAAGGCGCGATTTCGCCAGCGCGTCGGGCGTCACGCGCGCATGACTGTGCGCCGTCACGATGAGGTCGGTCGGCGCGACATGCTCGCCCGTCACCTGATGCGGATTTTCGTGAACAACGACCTCGATGTTTTTCGCGACGGCCGCCCTGGCCAGCCGATCATCCGCCGCGGGCGCGACGACGCGCGTAATGGCGACGCCCTTGAGCCCGACGAGGGCTCCCAGAACCTCCTGCCCGAAATAGCGGGAACCGACGATCGTGACGTTCATGACAAGCCCTGATGATGTGATTATGGGCCCGGTGGGATGCGCGCGGGCGAGTGGGCAGGATGTCCCACGAGGCCTGTCAACGCAAGGATTCGAACGGCGTCGGGCGGCTCGAAACGGCGGTCATCCACCGGTGAGTTGAAATCCGGACCCGATCAACCCCGGCAAGTCGCGAAAATCGTCGAATTGCGCCCTGCGGGCGATGACCGAGGGATCGCCGATGGCGTAGCCAAACGTCGCGAAAACAAAGGGCAGGCCCGCCGCCGCCGCCGCTTGGGCGTCGACCTCGCTGTCGCCGACATAGACGGCGCGCTCGGCGGATTCGCCCGTCAGAGCCAGAGCCTCGCGCACCGGCGCGGGATGCGGCTTCGAGGGCTCGTTGGGGCGACCGCCCACAAGTCCATCGAAGAACGCCGCGAGCCCAACGCCGTCGACCACGCGCCGCGCCAGATGTTCCGGCTTGTTGGTGCAGATCGCCATGCGATGGCCCGCCTCGCGCAGCGCGCGCAGGGCCTCGGGCACATGGGGATAGAGATCGGCCGCATCCGGCGTCAGCGCGCCGTAGATCGCGCGGAACGCGGCGAGATCGCTGGCTGGTTCATTCGCGAATTCGCCAAGCCCGTTGGCGACGAGCCTGGCCGCGCCGAGGCTGATCCACCGGCGAGCGTGGTCGGTCGGGATTGCGTCGCCGCCGCGCCGCGCGCGCAGCTCGTTGATCGCCGTGGCGATCTGGATGGCGCTGTCGATTAGCGTTCCGTCGAGGTCGAAAACAATCGCGCGGACTTGAGCTTTCGCCATGATTCCGGCTCAGACCGGCATGGGCGCGACCAGCATGTTGTCCGCCAGTTCCTCGCGCGACAGGAAGGGGTGCATGTCCTCGAGCGGCGACGACACCATGGTTCCATCCTCAAGGCGCCGCGACGAGAGCTTTGGCGCGAAAGTCTGGTCGGGATCGATCATGACTTCCATCGCGGCGGGGCCGTCGACGGCGAGCATGTCGCGCAGCGCGCCAGCCATGTCCTCGTGCCGCTCGACGCGGCGGAAGTCGAAGCCGAACGCGGTCAGCACCTTGCCGAAATTCGGGAAGGTGACGCCGGACTCAGGCCCGCGCCAACGATATTGTCGGCGAAGAAATTCTTCTGCGTTTGCGAGATCGAGCTGTAGCCGCCGTTGTTGAGCACCACGACCTTGATGGGCAGCCGATTGCCGGCGATGGTCTGCAACTCTTGCAGGTTCATCATGATGCTGCCGTCGCCCGCCAGACAAATGACGCGCCGATTGCTGCCGTAATGGGCGCCAATGGCCGCCGGCAGATCGTAGCCCATCGAGGCCGAGCCGGAATTGCTGAACAGGCGCTGACCCTTCTTGATGATCGCCGACTGGAAGGCGGCGACGCAGGCGGTGCCATCGCCGGTGACAATGATGTCGTTCTCGCCAAGCGCCTCGAACAGCGAACCCATGAAGCAATAGGGGTTCACGGGCGCGGACTTCAGCCAATACTCGGGCAAAACGACGGGATAACGCGCCAGGCGCTCCTTGCACCAGCGCAGATAATGCGCGTGCTCCGGATTCGGCGACGAGGCGAGCCCGTTGAGCGCCGCGATGAATGCGCCGAGATCGGCGTGAATGGGCATGTCGATTGACAGGGTCGGCTTTTCCAGTTCGGCGCGGTCGATGTCGACCATCACCTTGAAGGCGGCGCGCGCGAAGGACTTCCAGTTGTAGCTGATCTGCCGGATGTTCAGCCGGCATCCCAGAATGAGCACGAAATCGCTGTTCTGCACGGCGAAGTTGCCGGGCCGGTCGCCGACCGTGCCGGGGCGGCCGGCATAGAGCGGATGATCGTTGCAAATGGCGTCATGCGCGTTGAACGCGGTGACGACGGGAACGCCGAGCTTCTCCGCCACGCGCAGAAAGGCGTCGAGGGATTTGGAAATGCGAATTCCCGTGCCGATCATGATGACCGGACGCTTCGCCTCGCCGAGCCGCTCCAGCACGGCTTGCGCGACGCGTTCGAGATGGGCGCCGGATGTCGGATTGGCTTCGGCGGGAAGCGCGAGATTTCCGCCCGCGCGGCCCTCGGACAGCGGGTCAAAGCCGCGCAACGACTCAGGATTGATCCGCGCCGCCTGCACGTCGTTCGGCACGTCGATCCACACCGGGCCGGGACGGCCGGAGCGCGCCAGCCACAGGGCCTTTTCGACGACATATCTGACATCGGCGGGATCGCGCAGAACGGTCGCGTATTTGCACACGGGCTCGGCCATGCGCACGATGTCGATTTCCTGGTCGCCAAGCTGGCGCAAGGGCAGATTGTAGCTCGACACCATCGTCTCGCGCTTCACCTGACCGGAGACGACGATCATGCCGATGGAATCGGTGAAGGCGCCATGGACGCCGTTAAGCGCGTTGACGCCGCCGGGCCCGGTCGTGACGTTCACCGCCGCGATGTCGCCGGACAGGCGCGCGTAGCTTTCCGCCGCGATCGAGCAGGCCTGCTCGTGATGGCAGAAGACGAGATCGAGATTTTTCTCGCGTCCGAAGGCGTCGTTGAGGTGCATGGCG
>CAISJZ010000010.1 GCA_903885755.1 uncultured Hyphomicrobiales bacterium
CGCGCTCAACGCGCGCCTCGCCGCGGCGGGTCTCTCCAATGCGTTTGGGGATGTCTCCATCGCGACGCTCATTCTCAACGTGACGCATCCGCTCGCGCCCGATGAAATCACCGGCTTCTGCGCGGGCAAGAAGGCGGTGCTGATTATCGAGGAGGGTCAGCCGGATTTCCTGGAGCAGGCGATCGGCCAGATTCTGCGCAAGGCGGATTTGCAAACGCGTATTCACGGCAAGGATGTTCTGCCCATGGCCGGTGAATACACACCTGTTGTCATGGGCAAGGGCGTCGCGGATTTCCTGCATCTGGTCGGTCGCGACGCCTCGCGCATCGACGAATGGCTGGCGACGATGCAACATATCGCGAAAGACGTTCGAGGCGCTTTCACCGCGCCATTGCCACCGCGCCCGCCCGGCCTCTGCACGGGTTGTCCTGAACGCCCGGTCTTCTCGGCGATGAAAATGTTGCGTGGGGATATCGGGCCGAGCCATGTGTCCGCCGACATCGGCTGTCACGCGCTGGCGACTTTCGCGCCCTTCGATCAGGGTAATTCCATTCTGGGTTATGGCATGTCGCTGGCCTCCGCGTCGGCGGTCGCCGGCTCGCAGGCGCGCCGCCCGGTCAGCATCATGGGCGATGGCGGCTTCTGGCATAACGGCCTGATCACCGGCGTCGCCGGCGCCGTGCTGAACAACGCGGATTCGGTGCTGGTCGTCATGAACAATGGCTATTCCAGCGCCACCGGAGCGCAGGATCTGCCCTCCTCCGCGCCGACCAGCGATGGCCGCGGCCGGGGCGTCGATATCGAGAAAACGCTACGCGGGCTCGGCGTCAAATCCATTACGCGCGTGCGCACCTATTCCATCGGCAGGGTCAAATCGGTCTTGCGCAAGGCGATCACGGGCGCCGGCGCGGGATTGCGCGTCATCATCGCCGATGGCGAATGCCAGCTCGCGCGCCAGCGCCGCATCCGTCCCGAGAACGCCAAAGCCATCGCGCGCGGCGAGCGCGTCGTGCGCACCCGCTTCTGGGTCGACCCGGAGGTCTGCACCGGGGATCATTCCTGCATCCGCCTGTCCGGCTGTCCCTCGCTGACCATCAAACCCAACGAGGACCCGTTGCGAACTGATCCGATCGCCCACGTCAACAACGACTGCGTTGGCTGTGGCGTCTGCGGCGAGGTCTCGCACGCCGCGCAACTCTGTCCGTCCTTCGCGCAAATCGACATCGTGCAGAATCCCCACGCCTTGGATCGCGCGCGGCGGTGGATCGCGAACGCCGTGTTGCGCCTCTTCGGCGCGGACCCAGCGGGAGCGCGCGCATGATCGATCCCTCCCACATCCGGATTCTCATCGCCGCGCTCGGCGGCGAGGGCGGCGGCGTGCTGGCGACGTGGATCGCCGACGCCGCGATTTCCGCGGGTTTTAGCGCCCAGCGAACCTCCGTGCCCGGCGTCGCCCAGCGCACGGGCGCCACGACCTATTACATCGAACTGTTGACGGCGGATGGCCGCAAGCCGGTTCTGGCGCTCAACCCCGCGCCGGGCGAGGTCGATCTTCTGCTCTCGTCCGAACTCGTGGAAACCGCGCGAATGTTGCAGGCGGGCTTCGTGACGCCCGACCGCACCGAGGTCATCGGCTCGACGCATCGCGTCTATACCATCAACGAACGCATCGCCATGAGCGACGGGCGCTATGATTCGGACGAGATCATCGCCGCGGTCGGGCGCTTCTCCCGCGCGTCCTCGCTCGATGATTTCGCCGCCATGGCGCAAACGGCGGGCTGCCAGCTCAATGCGGTGTTGCTGGGCCTCGCGGCGCGTTCATTGCCCATACCCGCCGACGCCTTTCGCGCCGCCATCGGCGCCGATGGCCGCGCGGTCGAGGCCAATCTCAGAGGCTTCGACGCGGGGCTTGCCTATGCGCGCCATCCACCCGTTGTCGCGACAGTCGGCTCGAATCTGCTGCTGGCGCCGCAGGCTTTCGGCGCCGACATCAAGGCCCTGCCGGAACCCATTCGCGCCTTTGCCGCGGAGGGCGTGTCGCGCCTCATCGACTATCAAGACGTGACGTATGCGCGCGCCTATATGGCGCGGCTCAATCGGTTTGTCGGCAAGCCCGGCGCGGATGACGACTTCCTGCGCGAACTCGCCCGCCATCTCGCCGTGCGCATGTCGAGCGAGGACACGGTGCGCGTCGCGCAACTGAAACTGCGGGAAACGCGGATCGCGCGCGTCAACGCCGAGGCGAAGGCGCGGCCCGGCGACATCGTGCAAATCACCGAATTCCTCAAACCCGGCCCGGACGAACTTCTGTCGATTCTGCCGGCTGGACTCGCGACGACGCTGCTTGGCTTTGTCGAGAAGCGGGGCTGGTCCGGCAGGTCGATTCCCCTGAAAATTCGCACGACGGGCGTGGTCGGGTTCCTCAGCTTGAAAATGCTGGCGTCGCTGAAGTTTCTACGGCCCAAATCCCTGCGCGGGACGCGCGAGACCGCGTGGATCGAGCAA
>CAISJZ010000011.1 GCA_903885755.1 uncultured Hyphomicrobiales bacterium
CAGCGACGGCTGCGGCCCTCGTTCAGATGACGGTGAATGAAATCCCGCTCGCCCGCGTCAATATGTTTGAATGCTTGTCTCATGGAAACACCCGCTATCCCGCCGGGTGTTGCGCTTCAAATTTGAGACCGCCTAGCTATTCCTTTCGTTCTCGTACCGCTGCCGGTCGCGGGACGTATGTTGATGGGTGTTTCTAAGTGGCCGATGTCCGGAAGACGGCAAGATTGCTAAAACGATTGGTGGATACTTCCGGTCCACCAAAAACTCGATCGGATCGTAGTCTGGCAATCGCACCATCGAAACCGTGCCTCGTCGCCGCCTGCGACCGAATCGGGGCATCGGCAGCGAAAGATATTCATCCGGTCCTTGATTTGGATAGCCTTCGGAGCCGCCAATTTGCCGGAGCGCGCGACAAATGTTGGTATAATTGGTGGTATCTTTGCCCGTAAATTATTTTTTATGATTATTTTCCAAGTGCTTATCACGCCAATGTGATGACGGCTAGGGCACCATTCCTGAACGGAAATACGAACCGGGGGCATTTTCGGCTTTCCCGGCTGTATCGGAGGCTGAAAATTGGATTTTCGGCCGAAAACATGAATCTTCACGTCGGAAACGATGATTCGATCAACCACGGCAGATAGCCAAGCCTTGCGAGCAGAGACATCTCGGCTGCCGCGATTTTTGTGATCCTTCCAACCTACAAACCTCGGAGTCGCTCGCGCTAAATTATCAATTGAAGTGGGTTAGGACGCAGCGACTTCGACGCGCTGAACCGAGGCCCTCATTTTGACGTGGTCGCGTGGGGGCCGACCTCTCCTTATCCACCGCCGCCTTCATCTGGCCACGAGACGACGACTTGGAACGCCGGTCGAGTCGAAATACTTTTATACCAACCGTTCAAGAGCGGGCGGCGCGCGGCTGACCAAAACTGATCCGCGCCAAGCGCCCACAACCTGAACATATGGGGCGCGATCGGGCCACAACTGATTTCGCGCTGAACTCAAGCCTGAAGTGGCCCCCAATGGTGGCGGCGGGCAGATTGACCCAGGGCACGAGCGCACGATCGTCGTCCCGCAATAGAACTTGATGTTCATGGTCGTGCGTTCCCCGAAAATCAGATTGTGAACCTTGATTTGATCTTATGCCTGCCTGTCGCCCCGGTCCCATCGTCACATGTTCGGTAATTCCTCGGCGCGAGGATCATCCCTAAAGTTGAAGGCTCTGTCGAAGGCGGGGCGGACGCGCAGCGCTACTTCCCACGCCGTCAAACGCGGGTATGTCTCGACGGGCATAAACTCCGGTCGCAGGTTCCTGATGCGGTCAATAAACGGGATCATCGCGATATCGGCGAGCGAATAGACCTCGCCCGCCAACCAAGGGCCGTGCGCGAGGGCGGCCTCGATCCGGTCAAGGCATTGGCGCATCTTGTCATAGGCGTCGCGCATTTCGACCTCTGTAAAGCCGTTTCGGGCGACTGTTTCCCAACGATCGCGCCGCTCCTTGGTCGGAATGCGCGCGAGCACGTCTTGCAGTTTGTCCTCGGCGAAGGATGCCGACGCTCGCTTGCTCAATATTTCCCAAGTCGGGGCATAAACGGCCTTATAGGCGACATCGTCCGAAAATTTAGTCCACAGACGCATCCTTGAGCGCGCCAAAGCGTCGTTGGGCCGCAACGGGACCGACGGAAAGGCGTCGTCGATATATTCGATGATGACCGAGGATTCGATGATTGGCGCGCCATGGTGCACGAGCGTGGGAACTACGCCATTGGGATTGAGCGCGAGATATTCGGGCGCGTGCTGTTCGAATTTCTGCAAATCCAGCAACCGGCTTTCGAATGCCAGTCCCTTCTCGAATAACGCGAGGCGAACCTTCTTGGAGCAGGTCGAGGCCAAACCGTGGTAGAGAATAATATCTGAATTTGTCACTTACAGTTTCCTCGCCGGGCCATGAGCATAATTCACTATTGTCCGAGCGATCAGCGCCGCTCGGCATCCTTGATGATTTTAGCGATCGCGGGCCACTCGCGCTCGCCCTTCTCCTCCATGAGCGACAGGTACTTTGCATTGAACCACTGTGTTAGTGCGATTTGATAAGCCTCGCGCTCGCGAAGGCATTCAAACCAGCGGCCTAATCGAGGCCGTTCCGACCAGAGCTCCTTCATCTGCAGATGTTCCAGTCGCGTCAGGTAGGGCGCATAGGCGATGTCGGCCAGAGAATATGTATCGCCAGCGAGCCATTGCGAGTTGGCGAGCGTCGTCTCCATGCGGCCAAGCAACGCATCGAAACGCAGGACGGACTCCTTGAAGTAGGGAGATTGGACGCCCTCGAAAATATTGGCGCGGACACGTGCACGTTTCACGGCGTCAGGCACATTGTCGACGAGCGCCTGTACTTCCCGGTCCCCTTTTTCGAGTTTTTGATATCGAAACGCGATCGATGTGCTCAACACGCCCGTATCGGCATGCAGACCCTCGTCAAGTTGCTTTGTCCAGAGTCGCATACGCGCCCGCCCCGCGGCGTCCACGGGCCGAAGGGAAACGCCACCGAATGCATCATCTATATATTCATTGATCACCGTGGACTCGATGATGACTACGCCATCATGAACGAGCGTTGGCACAACAGCATTTGGATTGAGTTTTAGGTAGGCTGGCGTCTGGTGATCTCGCGCGCGCAGGTCGAGATGCCGACTTTCCCAGCGAACGCCTTTTTCGGCCAGCGCCAATCGAACTTTCTGGGCGCATGTGGACATGTCGTTGTGGTACAATTCGATCATCTGACGCCTGTCCCTTGGTTGCTGAACGACCGATGTCTAATCCTTGATTGACGACCACCGCATATCGGACGCGTATGCCAGCGCGATTACCGCCAATTCTACGAGCGATCCCGGTTCGCCCTGGCGCTGATGAAGTCTTTGCGGACGTTGCTGGATCATTGAATCGCTTTCGCCGGAGTAAATGACGCGGAGCGCTTCGCCTTGAAGGTCTCTATGCGAGGCGGAGACTCATTTTCGCCAGGTAGTTGGCTTAGGCGGCGGCCTTGGGCTGGCGCAAATAGTCATCGCGGCGCTGACGAACTCGCTCCAGGAGGACGGAGCCAAATTGTTTCATCGCGGCCGCCTCCGCTTCCGTTGTTTTTTCCGTGATTGACACGCGAAAACTGCGCAGGGCCCGCGCTCTCTCCCACCATGCTTTTGTCGCAGGGCGGTCATCGGTCCATGCCTCTAGTAGGCCGAGATAGTTAAGCCGCGCCACGAAGGGCATCATGTTAATGTCTGCCAGCGTCATGCGTTCGCCTAGGAGCCAGGGCCCCTTGATGAGTTCCTTTTCCATCTTCGCGAAGGCGACCTCGAAATTAGCAATGCCTTGGTAGACATACGGGCTTTCCACGCCCTCGGCATAAGTCGACATCAGGCGCTCGCGCTTGATGGGGTCGCCGACATTGTTGAAACGGGTCGCCCGCTGCTCCTCGGTCATGCTACGCATGCGTTCGCGGAACATCGCGGAAAAACTTAATTCGCGCGTCGCTTCGAACAGGTGTTCATCAACCTCTTTGCTCCACAAACGCATGCGTGCGCGCCCGAAGGCGTCGTCGGGCGTGAGGCGGGGCTCGGGAAACTCTTCGTCGAGGTATTCGCAGATCAGTGAGGATTCGATCACGATTCTACCATCATGATCGAGCGCCGGAACGACGCCCTTGGGGTTGATCTTGAGATATGCGGGCTTGAACTGTTCGTTGGTGAACAGGTCAATATTTTCCGTGTCGAACGACAAACCCTTTTCCGCCAGGGTGATCCTAACCTTCTGCGCGCAAATGGAGCTGTTGTAGCTATAGAGTTTCAACATGGTGCCTCCCTACGGTTCGGCGATCATAGCGCAGACCGACCACCGACGAAACCTCGCGTCCATGCCGCGCTTTTATCTGTGCCCGAGGTCTTAGGACGCCTTGGCCCGCGGATTGGGGCTATTGCCGTTAAAGGCCAGCGGGCCGCAGTGGGGGTGCCTGGTGGGGCGCTTGTGGCGCACGCCGCGGAAGTCGTTATCCTTGGCGCCAGGGGCGCTGGCGCGCACGCCGCGACCATCGCGCTCGCCATGGGGTTCCAGTATCACAAGTAGATGGGTTGGCGACTTCATCCCGGTTGAGCGCCAGGACTGTGGTTATACTGGCGACGGCGCGACCGTGAATTTAAGCCTGGCCAGCCCGGCTAGGACTGACAAAAACTGAAGGATAATCGGGCGACGGGTTGATTCAAAAGTGTCGAAATGCTCGACGCCCTTGTGCGATCTAGGGTTTAAGTTCGCACTACCGTAGGGCTAACATTGGACATTGCTCACCGTCGATTGGCGACCAGAGCTGAAATGAAGGACGAACGAGATGCGCAAGGTCGTAGTCGCCAAGTGGGAAAGGTTACAGGACAGGCAGCCGGCCCACGCGCTTGTGGAGGACATCGATCTGGTTATTGTTCGGTACGACGGAGTGGTCTCCGTATTCTATGGCCGATGCCTTCATCGCGGCGCATTGCTGGCTGACGGGCAGGTTCGCGGCTCAGATCTTATTTGCGGCCTGCATGACTGGGATTATCGTCTCGACACCGGCGTTTCGGCCTACAACAACGATGAGGCGCTGCGGAAGTTTTCGAGCTGGACTGAAGACGGCCAGGTACTGGTTGACGCTGACGAAGTCGCGGCTTGGGGAAAGCTGCACCCACAGCCATTCGACCGCGACGCCTATCTCGGGGTCTATGCCGACACCGGGCATGGCACGGCGGAAGAACCGCACAACGCGCTGATCCACCGTTACGCTCGCGAAGGACTGGAAAAGACTGGCCACCATGGCGCCTTTGCCGCCATGGGCGTGCCGCGCGATCAATTGCCGTCCTGGGACGACATTCAGATCATCACCGCGCAGCTCGCCACGCCTCCGCTGCTCGATAACGATCCGGTTGAAACCGGGGTGGTCGTTGGTCCTGGCGCGCAAAAGCCTCTGCGGCTGGAAATTCCGCTGCTCGTGTCCGACATGAGCTTTGGGGCGCTGTCGGCATCGGCGAAGATCGCGCTGGCGCGCGGAGCGGAACTCGCCGGCACCGGAATCTGCTCCGGGGAAGGCGGGATGCTGGAGGAAGAAAGAGCAGCCAATTCCCGATACTTCTACGAACTCGCCTCGGCCCGTTTCGGCTTCTCCTGGGAGAAACTTGCGAATGTGCAAGCCTTCCATTTCAAGGGCGGCCAAGGCGCCAAGACTGGCACCGGCGGCAATTTGCCAGGCGCGAAAGTGACGGCCCAGATAGCCAAGGTCAGAGGCCTTAAGGAGGGAGAACCAGCGATTTCGCCCGCGCGCTTTCCCGACTGGACCGAGATTTCGCAAATCCGCGCCTTTGCCGATGAGGTCCGCTCTCGGACGGGCGGCATTCCGGTTGGCTACAAGCTCTCGGCCCAGCATATTGAAAAGGACATCGACGCGGCGCTGGAGGTCGGCGTCGACTATATCATCCTCGATGGCCGGGGCGGCGGAACCGGGGCGGCTCCGCTGATTTTCAGGGACAATATTTCCGTGCCAACGATCCCCGCTCTTGCCCGCGCCCGTCGCCACCTCGACAGGTCCGACCGGCGGAACGTCACACTCATCATCACGGGTGGGCTGCGGACACCCGCTGACTTCGTCAAGGCGCTGGCGCTCGGCGCCGACGCGGTGGCCTTATCCAATTCGGCCCTCCAGGCCATCGGCTGCGTTGCCATGCGCGCTTGTGAAACCAACAATTGCCCAGTCGGTATCGCCACACAGCGACCAGACCTCGTTAACCGCCTGATTGTTGAAAAATCAGCGCGTCAGCTTGCCAATTTTCTGAGCGCCTCGGTCCATTTGATGCAAGTGATGGCGCGCGCTTGCGGTCACGACCATGTCTCCAAATTGTGCATTGATGATCTTGTCACATGGAAAAAAGACATGTCAGCCCTGTCCGGCGTTGCGTTCGGCGGTCTCGCTTGAAACGCGAAAATGGCGCTCATGGCCATGTATCGGCGCGACTCGTGGCTGCCCTTGCCCGTTTCAACCTCGACGAACTCCGAGACGATTCCGAAGCCTTCGGTTTCCGCGAACCGCGTCAGCTCGGCGCGCTGCGCCTCGATGCCGAGGCCAGACCTGCTTGCTTGCGCTCACCCGGATATAGGACATGATCGGTTACTTGGGACGCCCAGGAACGCTGTATAAATTCTACAAGTAGGAATTTATTTTCGATTCCGGCCATGGCGCCAACCACGCCAATTGAACCGAATTCAGCGCGCTGGGATTACCGCGCTCCCGGGGCGCTCTCAGGGATGTTCGACAACGGGTTCGTCGTCGTCGTCATCAAGCGGCGGCGGGATCGTGTCGTCATCATCGTCCGCCTCGGGCAGATCGTCGTCCGATCCGGCCTGAATGGGCTCCACGGGCACGGGCGGCATGGATTCAAACGGCCGGACGAAACGGATGGGCCGCGACGGCGGCGGAACCGGCACGTTGAAAATCGCCTGACATTTCGGACAATGGATGGGGTCGCGACCGAGGTCGAAAAAGCGCGCGCCGCAGTCCGCGCAGA
>CAISJZ010000012.1 GCA_903885755.1 uncultured Hyphomicrobiales bacterium
CGAGGGACCTCCAGTTCACGTTGCGGAAGTTGACGATTTTCGCGTTGATATTGCGACCAAGCACATTGACCGTGATGTCATCGCCGATCCTGAGTCCCAGCCCCTTGGCGATGGCTCCCTCGACCGAGACGATGGGCGGCCCCGAATAGTCCGGCGCCCACCATTCGCCATCGGTGAGTTTTGATCCCTCGGGCAGGGTCGTCGCATATGTGATGCCCCGGTCGCCGTCGAGCACCCATGCGGCGTCCTCCGAGGCTTTAATGTCCTCCGGACGCAGGCCATTCAGGCGCACGATGCGCCCGCGCATCATGGGCACCTGTTCGACCTTCGCCTCGGGAACGCGCGTCTTCATGAATTGGTCGAACGCGGTCACCTCGGCGTTGCGCAGATCAAGGAAAAAGAAGCTGGGCGTCTGGCCCGGAATCGTTCGCTGGAGCTGGTCGCGCAAATTTCCGTCGATGAGGGTCAGGGCGACGAGCAAGGCCAGTCCAAGGCCGAGCGAGAGAACGACGGATGGCGTCAGCGCGCCGGGCCTGTGGATATTTGCGACGGCCAGTCGCAGTTCGACGCCGCGCGGTCTGGGCAGGCGGCGCGCGAAGGCCATGATCAGCGTCGCGACAAGTCTCAAGAGCAGGAAGCCAAGGGATGTCGCCCCGATATAAACGATCGCAAGCCGGCGGTCGGTGGACAGCGCGATGATGGAGGCCACCAGTAGCGCCGTGATTGCGATCAGCATCAGAACATATCTGACGCGAGGCAGGCCGCCGCCGGGCTCGATCCGGCTTCGAAACAGCGCGGAAACGGGCACATCATGGCTGCGACCAAGCGGCCCCAAGGAAAAGGCGAGTGCTGTCAGGAATCCATAAAGCCCGCCGGCGGCCAGTTCACGCGGATAGAGGGACGCCTCGAAAGGGAACGGCGCCAAGGACTTGATGCTGGCGGCGGCAGCGAATGGCGCCGCGGCGCCGAGCATTGAACCGATCAAGATTCCGAGGATCGCGATCAACATGATTTCCGTCAGCGCGATCAGAAAGACATGGCCACCAGTCGCGCCAAGCGCCTTGAACGTCGCGAGATCGGCGGTCTTGCGATCGACGAAGGCGCGCGCGGCGTTGGCGACGCCGACGCCGCCAACGACGAGGGCGGTCAGCCCGACGAGAACGAGAAATTGCGTGAAGCGATCCAGATTTTTCTCGAATTGCGGCGACACGTTCGTTCGCGTGCGGATCTCCCAGCCCGCCTCGGGGAACGCCGCGCGGGCTTCATCGACAATGCGCGCGATAACAGTGTCATCGACGGGCGTCTGATCAGGCCCCGCCGTGACGGATATCCTGTTGGACCAGCGCACCAGAGCGCCGGGTTGCGCCAGCCCCGCGACCTGGAAGGCTTCGAGCGACATGATCAGGCGCGGCCCGAACCCCACGCCGCCGCCCAGTTTGTCGGGCTCGGACACGAGTTCGGCGCGATATACAAGGCTGGCGTCGCCGACGCGGATCTCGTCGCCGGGCTTGAGGTCGAGACGCGCGGCGAGCGTCGCCTCGGCGACGAAGCCATGGAGGCCGTTGTGCTCGGCCAAAGCGTCGGCCAATGGCATAGCCGGAGCGAGCACAACGTCCCCGATCGCTGGATAGTCTGGCGGCGCCGCCTTGATTTCAACCAGCGTCGATTGCCCATCCGGGCGGCGCGCCATGGCGCGCATGGTGGCGATCGACGACAGGGTTCCCCGGCCTTCCAGAAACGACCGTTCGGTGGGGCTCAGTTCGCGATGGATCAGCACGAAGGAGATGTCGCCGCCAAGAATGCGGCGGCCCTCGCGCGCCAGGCCGTCGGACAAGCCGCGCGAAATGGACGACACAGCGACAATGGCGGCGACACCCAGCGCGATGCACGCGAGAAAAATTCCGAAACCGCGCAGACCACCGCGCAGGTCGCGCATTGCGATACGCAGGAACAGCGGCGAGGTCATCGCGCGATCGCCAGTGGTTCGGCGCCCACGATTTCTCCTGATCGTAAACGCACGGTGCGGTCGCACCGCGCGGCGAGCGTCGCGTCGTGCGTGACCAGCACGAGCGTCGCGCCGCGTTCCCGTCGCAGCGCGAACATGAGTTCGACAATCGATCGACCGGATTCTTCGTCGAGATTGCCGGTGGGCTCGTCGGCGACGAGGATCGCAGGGTTGGGCGCCAGCGCGCGCGCCAGCGCGACGCGCTGTTGCTCGCCACCGGATAATTGCGCGGGATAGTGCGACATCCGATCGCCCAGACCCACGGCGAGAAGTTCTTTCGAGGCGATGGAAAAGGCGTCGCGGCTCGCCTGCAATTCCAGGGGAATCGCGACATTTTCCAGGGCGGTCATCGTGGGAATGAGATGAAAAGACTGGAAAACAATTCCGATTCGCGATCCGCGAAAGCGCGCCAGCGCGTCCTCGCTCAGGCCGTCAATGGACCGACCGTCCAGCGTCACGGAACCCGAATCCGGGCGTTCAAGTCCCGCCATGACCATCAAAAGGGTCGATTTCCCTGATCCGGAGGGTCCGACAAGGCCAACGGCTTCGCCGGTCTCGACCGCGAGGCTGACGCCCTTGAGAATATGGACACGAGCCGCCGCCCGGCCCAGACTGAGATGAACATCGCGAAGTTCGATTGCCGGTCGTGGCGTCCCGGACGTGGATTTGGTCATGCAATTCTTCTCTGATCGCCAATCGGCTGACAGGCCGTACGCGCTCCGGCATGGGGCCGCCTTGAGCAGCTTTGTTCAATATGGGGACTGGCGCCGAATCGTCCATGATCGCTTTTGCCGCCTGATCGCGGGTTTCGCGATTGTGATCGCGTTGATGACTTCGGCGACTGCTTCCGCGCGGCCGCTCCGATTGCTGACGCTCGGCGACAGCCTGTCCGCCGGTTACATGCTGCCTGATAGGGATGCATTTCCAGTAGTGCTTGAAGCGGCGCTCCGGAGCGCGGGATACGATATCGAGGTCGTCAATGCAGGAGTTTCTGGCGATACGGCGACGTCGGCCCGGGACCGCTTGGACTGGGCGCTGGACGCGGAGACCGACTTCGCGATCGTCGAAGTTGGCGCGAACGATATGTTGCGGGGCCTCGATCCCGGCATCACGAAAGCGGCGATTTCGGCGATACTGGCGAAGCTGAAAGCTAGGGGAGTCCACGCGCTTCTGGCGGGCATGGTGGCGGCGCCGGGCATGGGCCGCGAATATGAAGCGAAATTCAACGCGATCTTTCCTGATCTCGCGCGAGAATTCGACACGCCGCTCTATCCCTTTTTTCTCGATGGTGTCGCCGGTCAATCCGCTCTGCAACTCGCCGATGGCATGCATCCCAATCCCGATGGCGTCCGCGTGATCGTCAGCCGTATTCTGCCCTCCGTCGAGACGCTGATCGCTGGCGCCAGGTCCAAAACTTGATCACCCTCGTTCTGTTCATGACGGGGAAGTTTGGGTAGCCTGATCCGACATTCGATTCGCGGCTTTCGTCCCGCCGCGCGTGGAGGGTTTCATGCCGCGACTGTTCACGGGCCTTGAAATACCCCTCGATATCGCCGACGAACTGGCGTTTCTGCGCGGCGGCATGGTCGGC
>CAISJZ010000013.1 GCA_903885755.1 uncultured Hyphomicrobiales bacterium
GAGCGCGCGCTGGCCGTCGATCCCGCCGCGGCGCGCGAAATCGTCGAATGCGCGAAACTTGTTCGCGGCTATGGAGAGACCTGGACGCGCGGCCTCGCCAACTGGAACAACATCGTCGGCGAGATCATCGAACCCATGCTGGCGGGAAACCTGCCGCAAGCGCATTTCGCCGACGCGGTTCTTCAGGCGCGCATCGCGGCGCTCGCCGCGCCAGAGGGCAAGCGCCTCGCGGAGGCCATCGCCAGCCTCAAGGCCCTGCCCCATTCCGCGGCGCTTGCGGCGCAGTAGGCGCGGGGTTTTGGCGCGCGGTTTGGATGCCTGGCTCAGACGGCGAACCGGACGTGTCGCGCGGCATGGCGGATGGCCGGAATGCGCCATGACGCGACAAAGGCACAATTCTCCGCCGCATTGTTACCAAGTTCCAGTTTTGATACCCCATGGGAATGACGATTCTGGTTTCAACGCCGAGCGCCGCGACAATTACGAAGGGGCAATCGATGGCGTGCTGCATTGGAAATCGGAGATGAAAGCTGGCATCTCCATGTTTGCCATCGCATTTGCTTTTGCGTTGACGCTTTCGGGTTGCGGGCTTAACTCACGCGAGACCCTGCGTTACCGCCTGACCGTGACCGTCGACAACAATGGCTCGCATGTCGAGGGCTCCAGTGTCTTCGAGGTGTCCCTTGACTGGAATCGGTTTGGCGACACGCCCTTTGTGATGAAATTCAAGGGTGAAGCGGTTACAGTGGATCTCGGCGAGCGCAGATTGCTTTTTGTTTTGCTGGATGCTTCCGACGGTTCATATGGATCGTGGGCGGAGTTGCTTCCTGAAAATTATCTGGCGAGGCTGGTGTCGATGCCGGATCGCCCAACTGGTAGCCAATTGGGAAGGTACGCACGATCATCCGAGAGTCCGCCGTGGTCGCGACTTGATATATTCAATGCCATCGCTCACCTGCCTAATGGAACCGGCGCCGAAATCCCGCTTGACGGTTTGCCGGCATAGGCATTGCCGATGCTCGCCCGGTTTCGCGACATCAATGATCCCAAAACACTTGAGAGGGTTGATCCGAAGAATCTTGCGGCAAGTTTTGGGCCCGGCGTTACACATGTTGGCGCCCACGCGGAATTGACCAACGCGCCCGTGACGACGGGAATCGCAAAGCGATTGCCATGGTGGAATGGCCCGTTTCCTTGGCTGAAGCCGCTCGGGAACGGTGTTTATGTCGATACTCGGACGGACACTTTCAAGATCAATAAGGTGGCCTTTAAGCGAGGAATACCATGATCACATAGGCTCGCGATGTCGCCAAGGGGTCAATCAGCGAAGTCCCGGCCTCGCTTCGTCTTGTCTGCTTGTCCGCCAACTCCGGACGCGCACCCAACCCTTGACCGACGACAAGCGTGGCGATCCAAAAGCCTCACATAGGCGAAGCTTGGCGGCTTCGGGGCCTCGTTGGCAGCCGTCGGCGCGGCATCGTCATGGCCCCCCATAATAATCAGCAGGCGACGCAGGCAACATTCAGGGCGCGCCTTGGCGGTGGCTACATCAAATCGCGGACAGCAGCAGCCGCGACGGATATTCACGCGAATGGTGAATTGTATCGCGCCCGATCTTGTTGGGCGTGTATGTGTGCGAAAAGATCGGATCGGTGAACAACGAGTCGCCATTCGCGATCTCGACGCGCAGCCGGGACCCGCGCGCCAGCGTTTGCCCCGCGTGCATCAGAGGTATGCGCAATTCCACGATCTGTCCCGGAGTGAGATTGGTTGGCTCTCGATTGGTGAGGATCGGTTCGCGCGGACCACTCTGGATCGGATCGAGCGCGCGATGGGATGCGCGCAGCCACCCCTTGGTGATGACGGAGGGTCGCGCGCCGCCGCCCGCCGCAGGGACCTCGGATATGCGCGCGATCACGTCGGTGTCAGTGGTTGTCGATGACAGGAACAGCACGAGCTCGCATGGTCCAGCAATCGTCAGCGGAGCTTCGATCGGCGGCGAAGTGAAGGTGAGTATCTCCGCGAGCGCGTCTGGTCCCCTTTCATCCAGTTTTGCCACGCCGATGGCCCAGTTTTGTCGGGGATAATCATAGGACGTCGAGGCGTCGGCTGAATTCGAGGCTGCCAGGTCCAGGCATCCGTCATTCAGCGAGGCGACCGCGTCCGCCTCGCCCTCGCGCAGATGATAAACGATCTCGCGCGCCTGCCGCGGCGGCCAGCTATCGAATGCCGCTGTCCTGCCGGTATTTCGAATGAATACCTCCACGGGCGGGCGCGCCTCGAATCCGTTGTCTAGGCCCTTCAAAAATCGGTCGTAGAACGGCAACAAGACGTCGCGATGGAATGGCGTGGCCTCGAATTCGGCGCATGCCTCGAAGGCGTTTGGCGCGCCCGTGATCATGAGCCACTTGGGCCCGCGCACAGCTTTCCAGCCCAGGATGTTGCCTCCGAGGTGCAGATCAAGCTTGGCCCATACGCCGATGGAAAAGACGGGAATCTCGACGGAGGGCAACAATGGCGCGATAACACGCCGCTCCCAATAATCGTCGAACGTCGGATGCAGGCCGATTTCATACGACACGTCATAGGGAATGTGTCGCGGAGGTCCTTCCGCGGGATCGCGGTTAATGGGACGCACTGTGTTGTTCCACCAAAGCGACATGAAGTCGCTCGGAATACCACCGGTATAGGCCCATCCATTATAGATATCGATATGACCGTCGTAGGGCGCGATGCAGGTCAGGTGCGGTGGCTTTTCGGCGGCCATGCACCATTGCGCCGTGCCATAGTAAGACTCTCCAATGCCGCCGATCTTGCCCGAACTCCACGATTGCGCGGCGATCCACTCGATGACTTCGTAATAATCGCGCCGCTCGCGCTGACCGTAGAATTCGTAATCGCCGCCGGAGCGCCCCGTGCCGCGAACGTCCAGCCGAACGTAGGCATAGCCTTGCTCGACGTACCAGTGGATTGGCCCGGTTTCGCGCCAGAGGAACATCTTGGTATCAGGCACGAAGTCGTTGTCGAAGCGATAGGGCGAGGCGCCAAACAGGGTTGGGAATGGGCCGCTCCCGTCGGGAAGGTGAATACGCACGGCAAGCTCCACGCCATCGCTCGCGCGCACCATCGAGTCCGTCGTCGTCGCCATCGATTGGTTTCCCCCCATCCGTGAAGTCGATGTGAAACCGGTTCGCCAAAATGATTTTTAGGTCGGATCGCGCTCCGCTCATCGGCGGAATTGATCGTAACAGCATACGCCCAAAGACCTCAACAGCCGCGCTCCAGCAAAGGATTGGCGCGCAATCCAGGCGGTGCGCAATTGTTCAGAGAAATGTCTGAACGGGTCGCGATGCCAACTTCCGGCCCGTTCGGCCCTGTCGGTCTCCGGGCGCCACGCAAGCAGGCGGCGGCGCCGGATGGTCATGGCCTTGACGGGAAAGCATCCGATGATGGCGATCTCGACAATGCCGGCGAAGACGCCGGGCGAGGCGGCCATACGCGAGGTCAGGATCAAACGCATCCGGCGCGGGCCCACGCCCCGGGATTTCGGCCTAGACGCTGTCGTTGGGAAGAAAGCAAAACACCGCGGGTTTCGCCGCCATGCCGCCGAGAAACAGCAGCGCATGCCCGGCCAGATTTTTTTCGCGATTGATCTTGCTGAACGGAATGGCGATCCGCGTACCCACGGGAATTGAATGGCCGCGATTGTCGGTTATCGCGGCAAGGACGGTTTCGGTCCTGGAGTCCACGGAATATTCATCCGCGAAGTAGGCGTCCGCGTCGGCGCAGCAACTCCAGTCGGGATGACCGGGCTGTGTCAGGCTTGAAAACCATTTGCGGATTTCGGGGGAAACATCCCCCCATTGGCCGTCATCGCGCGCCTGGACCGCGCATCCGCAGCCAAACAGAACCGCCAGGCACAAGAAAGCCCGCATGCCGCGCCCCCGATGGCGGTCGACGCCTTCCTAGAACTGACCAAGCGCCGAGCCGACGATGGTGAGCACCGTCGCGAGGGCTGACAGGCTTGGGAAGCCATGAGCCTGGATCGCCGTCGCGATCGCCAGAACCGCGAACGGCAGCAGCGCGAAGCCGATCATCGGCAGATATCCGCCGACTGAATCAATCGGGCCAAGGCGGGACGGACGATAGGGAATGACACCGTGCATTTTGGGCTCCATGGAACGGAAAACGCCACGTGAGGGCGTCTCGGGAAGTTGGCGCGCTCAGGACAGAAACCGGCTGAAAGTCCAGGTCTCACCGACTGCGATCTCCAAACCGGGCATTGTTGACATTGTGCTCAAGGGAATCGGACCAGCGGTCTTGCCGGTAAAAATCAACGATGCGTCCGGCCTCCCGATTACGTTGGGCGCCCATCGCGGAAACAAGCCGGAACAGGATGTTGCGTGGCTTGGGAATCAAGATGTTCGCGTCGCGTTTCAAGGGCTCCGAATTGCGGAACGAACCTGGTATCGCAATCGGCATTTTTGCCTCCCTCCACGAAATCGTGTCGTCCAGACTTCCCGGCCGCTGGCGTGTCCCGCTTCGGGCGTTCAGGAATGCCTGATCCATGGCGGACATGATCGCGTTTTCAACGTGATCACGACCGCATGAGAAGGACTTTCAGGGAACTTGCTTCAACCGTCATCCCTCATTTGAACTACTTCATTTGAGTTCGGATACGTCGGTTTATATCGATACGAAATTCCGGTGGCCCTGTAGAGTTCCTGGATTTGCTTTCTCTCAACAGGAGCGCGGTGGAACCGACCTCCAAATCGCTTGCAGGCCCTCGCGGCTACTTGATTGGCAGAATGGCCATCAACGCCATTTGCACCAGTTCGGATTGCCGCGATTTTCCTGTTTTTCCGAACAGGCTCCGCAAATGCGCGCGGACCGTCGAAATAGCGGCGCCAGAACGCTCTGAAATTTCCGAGAGCGACGCGCCATGCGCGAGCGCCAGCAGCAGCCGCAACTCGGCCCCGGTCAGTTTGTATTGCTTCGCCAACGCCTCGCCCGGCAATTGAAATTCCCGATCGGGATCGTGAAAGAAAATGGCGGAATGGGAGTTCGAGCCCGGGGCGTTTCGTCCGCTCTGGCTCAACGGCATGATCGAGGCGATGAGATCGCCGCCCGCGCGCCTTGTCAATGGAACCGAACGCGCGGCCTGGGGGCCCGATTGCAATGCTTGCACCAGAGCCTGGCCGTTGGCGGGCTGCGAACCCGCCAGAACATTTTTGTCGATGCGCAACATTTCATTGGCCGATAGAAGCGTTTTGGCCGCGGCATTGGAATGAATGACGGCGCCGCGCTCGTCAACAATGACGACAGCCGTCGAGAGGCCGTCAATGACATCGGCCAGGCGATTTCGATCCACCGTTTTTTGTTCGATCAATCCGGAAATGGCGAGCGCGCGCCGGATATGCGGAGCGATGAGCGATATCTTCTTTCGATCGTCATGGTCGAAGCGCGATTCTCCACTTCCCCGGGTCATGGCCAGTCCGCCGAAATGCCGGGAGTTCTTGACCATCAGCGCCGCGAGCGCGTCGTGATAGCCCAAGGGAAGCATCCAGTCCTTGTAATATCGATTGTCAAAGGCCTCATTGCCGTTGATATCAAGACCGCCATTCGTGCCCAGAATTTCATCGAGCGTCATCGCGTTGTCGAGGTCGGCGACCACGAATCCATATTTTATGGAATTCAGCGTCTCGATGTCATTGTCGAACTTTTCGTTGAAGCCGGTATCAATTCCGACGCTCTTGCCGAAGCCATCGCGCTGTACGTCGTTGTTGAAGAGGAACAACCGGGCGGTGCTGCTGCGCAGGTGACCGGCGATTTCGGCGAGCGTCTGGGGCCACAGATCAGGGTCGAAAGAGCAATCGTAGATGGATTCCACCAGAGCGGAGAAATCGTCGATATCCATTTGGGTCATCTCGGGCGCTCGTCGGCAATGGCGAATATCGTTTTCGCCGTGCGAAAACTCCTTTGAACCATCCCGAGAGAATATTTAGGTTATACCGCGCGCGCAACTCTCCAATTGGAGGGTCGCGAAAATTGACCCAAATATTCCCGGATTTTGCTTAAATATAACCCATTCCAATCGCCGTCGCCGCGCCTTCCGGCTCCCTCGACGCGCGGGCGCAAACCATAAGCTTCACACCCCCGATGGCCTGTCGGCCTCCGGGTGCCAGGCGAGCAGGCGCCGGCGCAGCATGGTCATGGCCTTGACAAGAAACCAGCCGACGATGGCGATTTCGACGATGCCGGCGAAGACGCCGGGCGAGTCCGCCATGCGCGA
>CAISJZ010000014.1 GCA_903885755.1 uncultured Hyphomicrobiales bacterium
GAATGGCGATTCAATCACCGCCCGCCCAGCAATCTCTTGAAAACCCTCAGACGATGGGCCAAAGTATAAATATCAAACCTTATCTATGTCAGCCCCTTGTTTAATCGTGGCTTAACCATAAAAAGAAATTCGAATTGACTTTGCGAAAACGCGAAAAAAAAGCGCGGGAAAATCCCGCGCTTTTCCGAATTTGATTGATTGCTGTTGGCGCTCAGTATCCGCGCGAGGCGATGTATCCGCCGCTTGCGCCGCCGCCGCTGACCACGCGGCTCGATCCGACAACCTGACCGCCGGTGGTATAGGCGCCGGTGGCGACCGCGCCGCTGCTGGCGCAGCAACCGCCGCTGGCGTAGCCCGAGGAGGGAAGCACCGCCGAGCTTGAGACCAGCGTGGAAGCGCCCATCGAGTCGGCGAACAGCCAGCGCATGCCGAGGTGGAAATCATGCGAGGCAAGCTTGATATGCTGGCGTTCAAAGAAGCATTGCGTCTGATCCGTGCAGACGATCGGGTTCGACACCAGTTCGCCCATGTTGAGATAGCGATAGCCCATCTCAAGTTTCAGACGTGAGTTGATGTTGTAGGCGACGCCCGTCATCAAGGCCCAGGCCAGATTTGTCTTGCTCGTGTCGGTGGCCGAACCAATTCCGACGCCAACGTCGGTCAGGCCCATCATCGAAAGCCGGGCGAAGCCAACGCCCGCGCCGACATAAGGCGTCAGGCCGTTCCAGGTGCCCATGTCGAGATAGCCGTTCGCGAGGAAGGCCGCGGCGGCGACGCTGCCGGAATAGAAATCGCTACAGGTCATGCCGGCCGTACAGGTCGAGGTTCCCGGCAATCCCGCTCCCGGGTACTGGATGACTCTGTGGTAGGCGGCCGACGTTTGGTATTCGGCCGTCAAGTCCGCCCGGAACCAGTTGTTGAACTGATAGCCGACGCCAGCCCGGATAAAGGCCGTATCGCCGATGGAATTCTGGGCGTTGGTCAGCGTCGTGACATTGAGGGTTCCACCCGCCGTATTGGTCAGCTTGTCGAATGTTGACGAATAGGAGGCCGTGTTGATCGCCACGCCCACGTCGCCGCGGATATACCAGCCGCCCGGGTCGCCAGGATCGGCGATGATCGCGCCGCGCAGGGGCGCGTCGACCATGGGCGGCGGGGGCAGGAGGTCGGCCGCGCGCGCCGCCAGCGGCGTGATCATCATGGCGGCGAACAGACTAATGGCCCTTAGAGGACTCATCGTGAAAATCCCTTCGTTCTGGAGCGAAAACCGCTCCAACGCGTCAACTACGAAGGGAGAATGGGGGAAAACCCTTAAAAGCAGCTTAACCCTAATCTTTAAGCTTAACGCGCGGTGGAATTAATCCACCCTCATTCCGCCGCGACGCGCGCGACTCGGCCCGAGATCGCCTGACAGATGTCGTCGACGACCTGCTCGACGAGCGATCCGTCATCGCCTTCGGCCATGACCCGGATGACGGGTTCAGTGCCAGAGGGGCGAATCACCAGCCGCCCGGTCTTGCCCAGCCGCGCCTCGCCCTCGGCGATGGCTTGCTTGACGGATTCGACCTCCAGCGGACTGCCGCCGGAATAGCGAACATTCTTGAGCAGTTGCGGCACTGGATCGAAGGCGTGGCAGACTTGGCTCACTGGTTTTTCCTGCCGCTGCACCACGGCCAGAAGCTGGAGCGCGGAAACGAGCCCGTCGCCGGTCGTCGAGAAATCCGACAGAACGATGTGCCCGGACTGTTCGCCGCCGACGTTGTAGCCATGCTCGCGCATGTATTCGAGGACGTAGCGGTCGCCGACCTGTGTACGCGGCATGTCGAGGCCGATTGACGCCAGATATCGCTCAAGCCCGAGGTTCGACATCACTGTCGTGACAACGCCCGGCTTCGACAGCCTGCCGTCTTCCTTCCAGCTCTGCGCGACGACGGCCATCAACTGGTCGCCATCCACCAGCTGGCCGCGCTCATCCACCACCAGGACACGATCGCCATCGCCATCGAGCGCGATGCCGATATCGGCCCGCATCTCGCGCACCTTGTGGATCAGCGCGTCGGGCGCGGTCGAGCCAACCTCGTGGTTGATGTTGAAGCCGTTTGGCTCGTCGCCAATGGTGAAGACCTCGGCGCCCAGTTCCCATAGCGCTTCGGGCGCCACCTTGTAGGCCGCGCCATGGGCGCAATCGAGCACAATCCGCAGTCCGTCCAGCGACAGGTTGCGCGGCAGCGTCCGCTTGGCGAATTCGATGTAGCGCGCATGGACGCTCTCGACGCGCTTGGCCCTGCCAAGGTCGCGCGACTTTGACAGCCTCGGTCCCAGATCGGCGTCCAGCAGCAGTTCGATTTCCCGCTCGACCTCGTCGGACAGCTTGAACCCGTCGGGACCAAACAGCTTGATGCCGTTATCCTCGAATAGATTATGCGACGCGGAGATCATGACACCGAGATCGGCGCGCATCGAGCGCGTCAGCATGGCGACGGCCGGCGTCGGGATTGGACCCAGCAGCAGCACGTCCATGCCGACGGAGGTAAACCCCGCGACCATGGCGTATTCGATCATGTATCCGGACAGGCGGGTGTCCTTGCCGATCACCACGCGATGACGATGATCGCCACGCTGGAACGCCAGCCCTGCGGCCTGCCCGACCTTGAGCGCCAGCTCCGGGGTAATGATCCCGTTGGCCTTGCCCCGGATGCCATCCGTGCCGAAATACTTTCTCGCCATCGCGCCCCGTTCCTTCGGGCTGGATCGGCGCGGCGCGCGGACCATCCCGGGAAATTCACCAAGTCTCGCCACGAGGCCTCATCCGGGCTCTGGACGACTGTGTCTTGATACCATGTCAACGACTGTTACGAAACTTGTCCCAGGCGGCAACTCGCCGCATGATGAATGGCGAGGCCATCCAGCCGGCTTCAGGAACAGACCCGCATGAAAGCGACCATCTATCACAACCCTGCCTGCTCGACCTCGCGCAAGGCGCTGGGCATCCTGCGCGAACGCGGGATCGAACCTGAAATCATCGAATATCTGAAGTCCCCACCGAATCGAAAGACGCTTCTCGGACTGTTGAAGGACATGGGCCTGACACCGCGCGACATCCTGCGCAAAAGCGGCACGCCCTACGCCGAGCTTGGTCTTGACGATACTACCCTGTCCGACAAGGCCCTGCTTGACGCGATCGAGGCGCATCCGATCCTGATCCAGCGGCCGATCGTGGTCTCGCCCATGGGGACGCGGCTGTGCCGCCCGCTGGAGCGACTGCACGAGATTTTGCCGGCCTGAAACCGGGGCTCTTGAAGCCGCGGTCCCGGTTTGAAAGCCCCGGCAAGCCCGAACGCGCGCCGGCGCTGACGCGCCGATATGGCAAGAAACGGAAAAAGCCGGCGGGGACGCTCGCCGGCTTTTGATTGATCCCTCGAATATCAGACCTGCGGCTGCGGCTCGAGCCCGCCCGTTCCATCGGGCTCCGGCTTCGGTCGGGATTTGCCGGCGCTCGGCACGATCGGCGTCGGGCGCGCCGCCGGCGGCGGCTCGCTCGTTTCGCGAACCGGCTGCTTGCCGGCCAACAGACCCTTGATCTCGTCGCCAGTCAAAGTCTCGAACTCAAGCAAGGCCTTGGCGACGGTCTCCAGACCCTCACGGTTGTCCGTCAGGATGCGGCGGGCGTCGTCGTTGCCCTTCTGGACAAGCCGGCGGACCTCGGCGTCGATGATTTGCGAGGTCGCCTCGGAGACGCTGCGTTGACGGCCCATGGACATGCCCAGGAATACCTCTTCCTGATTCTCGCCATAAGCCACCGTGCCGAGTTCGTCGGAGAACCCGAGCTGCGTGACCATGGCGCGCGCCATGCGGGTCGCCTGCTGGATGTCGCTGGAGGCGCCCGAGGTGATGTTCTCCTTGCCGAACACCAGCTCCTCGGCGATGCGCCCGCCCATGGCGACGGCCAGATTCGAGGTCAATTCAATATAGCGATAGCCCAGCCGGTCGCCTTCCGGCAGCCGCATCACCATGCCAAGCGCCCGCCCGCGGGGAATGATCGTCGCCTTGTGGATCGGATCGCTCGCCGGCACGTTGATCGCGACGATCGCGTGGCCAGCCTCGTGATAGGCGGTCAGTTTCTTCTCGTCCTCGGACATGACCATGGAGCGGCGTTCCGCGCCCATCATGACCTTGTCCTTGGCGTCCTCGAACTCGCTGTGCGTGACCACCCGCTTGCCGCGGCGAGCCGCCAGCAGCGCCGCCTCGTTGACAAGGTTCATCAGGTCCGCGCCGGAGAAGCCAGGCGTTCCGCGAGCGATGGTCTTGAGGTCGACGTCCGGTGCCATCGGCACCTTGCGCGCGTGAACCTTCAAGATTTTCTCGCGCCCGATGATATCGGGCAGCGGAACGACGATCTGGCGGTCGAATCGGCCCGGCCGCAGCAGGGCGGGGTCGAGCACGTCGGGCCGGTTGGTGGCCGCTATGATGATGATGCCCTCGTTGACCTCGAAGCCATCCATCTCGACAAGCAACTGGTTGAGCGTCTGTTCGCGCTCGTCGTTGCCGCCGCCGAGCCCGGCGCCGCGATGGCGACCGACCGCGTCGATTTCATCGATGAAGATGATGCAGGGCGCGTTCTTCTTGGCCTGTTCGAACATGTCGCGCACGCGGCTCGCGCCAACGCCAACGAACATTTCAACGAAGTCGGAACCCGAGATCGTGAAAAACGGCACGTTGGCCTCGCCCGCCACCGCGCGCGCGGTGAGCGTCTTGCCGGTGCCAGGAGGGCCAACCAGCAACACGCCGCGCGGAATGCGGCCGCCGAGCCGCTGGAATTTCTGCGGATCCTTGAGGAAATCGACGATTTCAGTCAGGTCTTCCTTGGCCTCGTCGATGCCGGCGACATCCTCGAATGTCACGCGGCCGTGGGCCTCGGTCAGAAGCTTGGCCTTTGACTTGCCAAAGCCCATGGCCTTGCCGCCCGCCCCCTGCATCTGCCGGGACAGAAATATCCACACGCCCAGGAAGGCTATCAACGGCAGCCCGTTGACCAGCAGCGTCACCAGCCAGGAATTGCCCTCGGACGGCGGGCGGGCGTTGGTCGTGATGTTCTTCTTGATCAGCGTCTGAACAAGCGAAGGATCATTCGGCGCGTAGGTCGAGAACGCCCGATTGTTGTCGGTGAAGTGGCCGGAGATGTCATTGCCGGCGATCGTGACGTCACGAACGTGGCCCTGATCGACCTCGGTCAGAAACTGGCTGTAGCCAATGTCCTGCGCCTGTGTGCGCTGTCCCGGATTCTGGAACAGCATGACGAGAGCCACCACCAGAAGGAAGATGATGACCCAGAGCGCGAAGTTCCGATAATTAGGGTTCATTTCTGACCTTGCCCGGAGATCGGCGCGAGAAATGGCCGCCCTTCCGCATTTTGCCTATTTATGCCTCGGGTTGGCCCTTGCCAAGGGAACCAGACGGTAATCTGGAGCCTGAACGCGTCTTTTTGACGATAGTGTGAACAGCCTGCCCGGAATTCGTTTCCGTTTCCTTGAGCTTGGGTGAACCGCGTTGGCGCGGCGCCTCGCGCTCCATGACGAGATGGCCATCCCCCGACAAGCCAACAAGCGCGCCGCCCAGCGTCGCGCGCAGACCCTCACGCCGAATTAACGCATTCCGTACGCGCGCCGCCAGTGTTTCCGCGCGATCAAGACGCGGGCGAACACCAGACACCCGCTCAACCTCGGCGCTCAGAATACGCACCGTCATTTCCAGCGGTGCCGATCGCAGAGCCCCGAAATCCCCGGCGAACACGCCCGGCGCGCGCCGGACCTCCAGGGCTTCAGTCAATTTTTCCGCCATCATCGCGAGCGCTTCATCGGCGCGCCCGGCCCGTTCGCCGAGCCGCAGCAGGGCCTCGCGCCCAAACCCTTCACGTTCCAGCGTTCGGGCGAGCCGGCGCAGGCCCGTCCGCGCGAATCGCGGGTCGGCGTTGGACGGGTCCATGACAAACGATTGCCCGAGCGCCTCGCAAACCCCGACCAGATCGGCCTTGTCGAAACCCAGCAACGGCCGCGCATGAAACAATGCGCCGCGCCGCGATTCGCGCGCCATGCCCGCCAGTCCCGCGATACCGCTGCCGCGCGACAGCCGGAACAAAATCGTTTCGGCCTGATCGTCCGCGTGGTGCGCCGTCAGAAGTGTGTCGGCGTCGATC
>CAISJZ010000015.1 GCA_903885755.1 uncultured Hyphomicrobiales bacterium
CGTTCGCACGGTTCGACCGGCAACCGCCAGGATCCCGGCAAGACCTTCAAGAACAAGAAAATGGCCGGCCATCTCGGTGTCGAGCGCGTCACCACGCTCAACCTGAAGGTCGTGCGCACGGACGTCGAGCGCGGCCTGATCCTCGTCGAGGGCGCCGTTCCCGGCCACACCGGCGGCTATATCCACGTTCGCGACGCGATCAAGAAGGCCTTGCCAAAGGACGCGCCGCAGCCCGGCAAGTTCAAGGCGCCCGTCAAGGTCGATGCGCCCGCCCAAGCCACGAAGGAGGGCTGAGCCGTGAAAATCGACATGACGTCGCTGGACGGTTCGTCCGCTGGCTCGATCGAGCTGAACGACGAGATTTTCGGTCTCGAGCCGCGCCGCGATCTGATCGCGCGCATGATCCGCTACCAGCGCGCCAAGGCGCGCGCCGGCACCCATGCGGTCAAGAACCGCGCCGACATTTGGCGGACCGGCAAGAAGATGTACAAGCAGAAGGGCACCGGCGGCGCCCGTCACGGTTCGGCCCGCGTTCCGCAGTTCCGCGGCGGCGGTCGCGCCTTCGGCCCGCAGGTTCGCAGCCACGCGCATGATCTTCCCAAGAAGGTCCGCGCCCTGGCGCTGCGCCACGCCCTTTCGGCCAAGGCGAAGGACGGCGGCATCATCGTCTGGTCATCGGCCGATCTTGACGCGCCCAAGACCAAGGCGCTCAAGGAGCGTTTCGAAAAGCTTGATCTCGCCAATGCGCTGATCATCGACGGCGCCACGTGCAACGCCAATTTTCAGATGGCCGCGCGCAACATTCCCTACATCGACGTTCTGCCCGTGCAGGGCATCAACGTTTACGACATCGTCCGCCGCAAGAAGCTCGTGCTGACCAAGGCGGCCATTGATGCGCTGGAGGCGCGTTTCAAATGAGCCAGGCTCGTTTCGCGGACACCCGCCATTACGACGTGATCGTTTCTCCCGTCATCACGGAGAAGGCGACCATGGCGTCTGAACAGAACAAGGTGGTCTTCAAGGTCCGCAGGGACGCCACCAAGCCGCAGATCAAGGCGGCCGTCGAGCGGCTTTTCGACGTCAAGGTCGAGAGCGTCAACACGCTCATTCGCAAGGGCAAGGTCAAGGTGTTCCGCGGCACCTTGGGTTCGCAGTCGGACGTCAAGAAAGCGGTCGTGACCCTCGCCGAGGGCCACAAGATCGACGTGACGACCGGTCTGTGAGCGAGGAACAGGGACAGGATTGAGACCATGGCGCTGAAATCATTCAAGCCAATCACGCCGGGCCTTCGCCAGCTGGTGATTGTCGACCGTAGCGAGCTCTTCAAGGGCAAGCCGGTCAAGACGCTCACCGAGGGCAAGCACTCGCAGGGCGGCCGTAACAACACTGGACGCATCACGGTTCGTTTCCGTGGCGGCGGACACAAGCAGACCTATCGCATCGTCGACTTCAAGCGTCGCAAGATCGATATGCCCGCGAAGGTCGAGCGGCTCGAATACGATCCGAACCGCACGGCGTTCATCGCGCTCATTCGCTACACCGATGGCGTGCTCTCCTACATCATCGCGCCGCAGCGCCTGTCGGTCGGCGACGAGGTGGTGTCGGGCGCGCAGGTCGACGTGAAGCCGGGCAACGCGATGCCGCTCGCGGCCATGCCGGTCGGCACGATCGTGCACAACATCGAGATGAAGATCGGCAAGGGCGGCGCCATGGCGCGTTCCGCCGGCGCCTACGCGCAGATCGTCGGTCGCGACCAGGGTTATGTGTCGCTTCGCCTCAACTCGGGCGAGCAGCGTCTGATCCATGGCCAGTGCTTCGCCACGGTTGGCGCGGTGTCGAACCCCGATCACATGAATACCTCTATGGGCAAGGCCGGCCGTCATCGCTGGCTCGGACAGCGCCCGCATAACCGCGGCGTCGTCATGAACCCGGTCGATCATCCGCACGGCGGCGGCGAAGGCCGCACCTCCGGCGGTCGTCACCCGGTGACCCCGTGGGGCAAGCCGACCAAGGGCAAGAAGACGCGGACCAACAAGTCCACGGACAGGTTCATCGTGACCTCGCGTCACAAGAGCAAGAAGAAGGGCTGATCCATGGCGCGTTCGATCTGGAAAGGTCCGTTCGTCGACGGCTACCTGCTCAAGAAGGCCGACGCGGCTCGCGCGTCGGGTCGCTCCGAGGTCATCAAGATCTGGAGCCGTCGCTCCACCATCCTGCCGCAGTTCGTCGGCCTGGTGTTCGGC
>CAISJZ010000016.1 GCA_903885755.1 uncultured Hyphomicrobiales bacterium
CGATATCCGTGTAGGTCACGCTCCGTCCGGCGTTTTCGCCGCGACCGATTTTCACTGTTTTGGTTTTCGAGACGTGGACGACCCAGAGCGCGCCCCATTTGCCGGCTTCCTCGGGCGCCGTGCCCACCTCGACGACGAGCCGGCCATTTTCATGGTGGGTCTTCAGGGGAACGCTCATCGCGCCTTTTTCGCCCTGGGCGAGTTTCGCGGCGTCATCGATTTCGATGGGGTTGCTGCCAACTGCATGTCGCAGACCGTCCACGATGACCTGCGGAGTGTAGATGTGCCCGTCGCCGCGCGCGAGCGCATAGGCCTTTTGCCGGGCGGTATATGCGGGCGAGGCAAACGTGTCCTTCCAGCCGATATAATCCCAGTAATCGACGGGGTAGGACAGAACAATGGCGGCGGGGTCCTTGGCCAGCTTTTCCATCAGGCGATCGGCTGGCGGGCAGGACGAGCAGCCCTGGCTGGTGAAAAGTTCGATCACCCTTGGTTCATCAGCCGCGAAGGCAAAGCTCGCCCCAGTCGCGGCGAGGGCGATGCCCAGAAGCGCGCTGTGAGCGAGACGACGCGGCGGGATGGTGACCATGGAACTCGCTGGGCGAATTGGGACAAGGAAATGGGGACAAGTCACGTGTAGCCCGCGAAGGCGGGGTTGGCCACTCAATTTGGCGTCACTTCGCGGTGAAGTCCATTACCGACCGGATCGCAGGGCGTTGAGGACCTTTCCACCGGCCCGACCATCCCTCGGCAGCCCGATCCGCGCCTGATAGTCCGCGATGGCGGCGCGGGTCTTTTCCCCGATCGCGCCGTCCGGTTCGCCGACGTCGTAGCCGCGCTTGATCAGCAGCGCCTGGAGCTCCTTGCGCCCCTCCCGCCCCAGACCCGGATCATCCGTCGGCCAGGGCGTCTGGAACGGGCCGCCGCCGCGAATGCGGTCCGAGAGATGGGCGATGGCCAGAGAGTAGGATTCCGCTGCATTGTAGCCATAGAGGGCATCGAAATTTCGAGTCACGAGGAAGGCCGGACCGCGAACGCCGGCCGGCAGCATGAGGCCCGCCGCGCCTTCGCCAAGGCCATGCCCGTCGGCGCGTCGAAGCCCCTGGGACGCCCAAAAGGACATAGGGTGCTTGTGGGCGCGACCGGAGTCGCCGGAATAGCCAGTGGGCAACAGAACCTCGAAGCCCCAGGGCATGCCATGAACCCAGCCGCCATGCTTGAGGTGGTTCGCGGTGGAGCCGAGCGCATCTGGTATCGACTCGACAATATCCCGGCGCCCATGGCCTTCAAGGTCCACCGCAAGCCGCTGATAGGTCGAAGGCATGAACTGGGTGTGGCCGAAGGCGCCCGCCCACGAACCCATGAGGGCCTCCGGACGAATATCGCCGTTCTGGATGATCTTGAGCGTGGCGAAGAATTCGCCGCGAAAATAGGCTTGCCGCCGGCCCTCGCAGGAGAGCGTCGCCAGCGACTGCACCAATGGCCGCTTGCCCATGTTGCGGCCAAAGTCGGACTCGACGCCCCAGACCGCCACGATCGTCGTGGGCTCGACGCCGAAGCGCGCTTCGGCGGTGTGCAAGGCGTTGGCGTATTGGCGCAGGCGTTCACGGCCGTCGGCGACGCGCTGGTCATCGACGAGTCCGGCGATGTAATCCCAGATCGGCGTCTTGAATTCAGGTTGCTTGTCGAGAAAACTGGCGGCGTCCGATCGCTCCAGCCCGCGCGTCGCCGTATCGAAGGTCGCCGTCGAAACGCCATGGCTGGCGGCTTGCCCGCGCAGGGACGCCAGACAGTCCTGAAAGCCGGCAATTGCGGGCGGTGGCGCCATCAACGCGGCGGACAGCGCCAGACCGGCAAATCTGGAAAGCGAATCGAGCATGGCGACAGCCTAAACCAGCTTGCGCGTCGCGGGAATCGCCGATTTCAGCGCCAGCGGAGCCTTACATCCACGGTCGTTCGGCTGTTTTGGCTTTTTCGAACGTATCCAGCGACTTGGCCTTGGTCATGGTCAGGCCGATATCGTCGAGGCCGTTCAACATGCAATGCTTGCGAAAGGGATCGATGTCGAACTTCACCACGCCGCCATCGGGGCCGCGGATTTCCTGCGCTTCGAGATCGATGGACAGGGTCGCGTTGGCGCCGCGCTCGGCGTCGTCCATAAGTTTGTCGAGATTTTCCTTCGACACCTTGATGGGCAGCACGCCGTTCTGGAAACAATTGTTGAAGAAAATGTCGGCGAAGCTGGTGGAAATCACGCAGCGGATGCCAAAGTCGAGCAGCGCCCAGGGCGCGTGTTCACGCGAGGAGCCGCAGCCGAAATTGTCCTCGGCGACGATGATCTTGGCATTGCGATACGCCGGCTTGTTGAGGATGAAATCCGGATTCTCGGAACCATCGTCCTTGTAGCGCATCTCGGAAAACAGGCCCTTGCCGAGACCGGTCCGCTTGATCGTCTTCAGATATTGCTTGGGCACAATCATGTCGGTGTCGATGTTGCGGATTTTCATCGGCGCGGCGACGCCCTCGAGCTTGGTGAACTTGTCCATGACCGTTCCATTGGCTGGGCCCGGCTGGCGGGCATGATCGTTGGCGGTCTTCTATCAAGGCCGCGCGGGCGAGGGAAGACCGGGGGTTGCGTCGATCTAGGTTGCGATTGTTTTCCGCCGCGACGCCGTGAAATAGCGACTCGCATCTTTTTGTGCGATCCGCCTTAATTCAATCAAAATCGAGCGAATTCATGGGCCTGTTAACCCCGGATTAAGCAACGAGTCGCTACCACTGATCCATGATCACATCCTCGCCAGCGGCCGCCCGCGCAAGCCGCGCCATCGAACGGATTGGCAGACTCCTGCGCGAACGCGAAAACGAGGCTGGGCTTAACCCCGCGCAATGGGAGGCCCTGCGCTGCCTGTCACTGGCGAACCGCTTCTCGCGTTCTCCCAGCGCGGTCGCCGCATGGCTCGCGACGACGCGTGGCACCGCCTCGCAGACCCTGATCGCTCTCGAGCGTAAAGGACTGGTGGCCCGCGCCGCCGATCCGCGCGACAAACGCGGTTCGCGTCTGGAATTGACGGTGGCCGGGCAGGGCATTCTCGACAGTGATCCGCTTGCGAGCGTCGCCGAAACCATTGCCGGCCTGCCGCCATTGCACACGGTCGCACTGGGGCAGTCGCTGGCGCAAATCCTTGACGATCTCCTGGGCGCCAGCAGCAGGCCGGGATTTCACGCCTGCGCGGGATGCCGCAACTTCGCCGTCGTCGCGGGTGGTTCCGGCGAGGGCCGATGCGGCCGTTTCGACGCCGTGGTGGCGACGGACGAGGCGACCCGCGCCTGCATCGCGCATGAGGCGGCCTGAGGTCAGGTCGCGCCGGCTTCGATGCCTTCCATGTCCGCGTCCGACAGGCCAAAGTGGTGGCCAATCTCATGCACGAGTACGTGCGTGACGATAGCGCCGAGGCTCTCGTCGTGGTAGGCCCAGTAATCCAGAATGGGCCGGCGATAGAGCCAGATCATGTTGGGGAATTCTCCGGTTTCCGCGACCGCGCCGCGATGCGGCATGCCCCGCCCGCGGAAAAGCCCCAGCAGATCGAATTCCGTCTCGCACTCCATGTCCTCGAGGGTCTCATCGTCGGGAAAATCATCAACGTGGATCACAAGTCCCTCGCACAGGGCGCGGAATTCCAGGGGCAGGGCGGCGAAGGCTGAGTCCGCCAAGGCCTCGATCTCGGCGAGGGTCGGGGATTTGAGCGCGGCAATGGATTTGAGTGACTCGTCTGTCATGCTGCCATTCAAGCACGGATGGGCGTGGGGGTCAGCGCCGTGCCGCGCAATAATTCAGATCATGAAAAAAGGCCCGGCGTTTCCACCGGGCCTTTCTCATTTCAAACACTTACCGCGCAACATGGGCGCAACATAAAGCTCAGGCGAAGGTCCGGACATCCACGAAATGGCCGGCGATCGCCGCCGCCGCCGCCATGGCCGGCGAGACGAGGTGGGTGCGGCCCTTGAAGCCCTGACGCCCCTCGAAATTGCGGTTCGAGGTCGAGGCGCA
>CAISJZ010000017.1 GCA_903885755.1 uncultured Hyphomicrobiales bacterium
CGCTCGCCCGAGCCGGTCGTTGATGGCCTCGCCCAGCCCTTCCATCGGAATCGGCGCGACGGCGATAGCGTTGGCGCCGCTGGCGTCCAGCGCGCGCAGAGCGCCAAACAGCCGCGCGGCGGCCATGCTCAGGTCGCCCGTTGGCGACAGGTCGATCCTCAGGAGGGAGGGAAATCCCGCCAGACGTCCGCCAAAATCGAGCGCCGCCTCGCCGGGCCTCACATCATCGGCGAACAGGCGCACGGTGGCGCGCGGGGCGTAATGAGAGGCCAGCATCCCCGGCGCGATGACGCCCTCCCCGGGCGTCTCCGGGGCCGTGGCGGGCCGCCCCAGCGCCCAGAAGACAGCCTCGCTTGTGACCCCGCCGGGGCGCAGCACGCGGGTTCCCTCGGCCAAGCAGGCGACAATGGTGGATTCCACGCCAACCCGTGTTGGCCCCCCGTCAAGGATAAGCTTGACCCGTCCGGGGAGATCGGCGGCGACATGGCTCGCCAGCGTTGGGCTGACGTGCCCGGACACATTCGCCGAGGGCGCGGCGATGGGCTGGCCCACCGCCGCTAGCAGCGCCAGCGCGATCGGGTGGGCGGGCACGCGCAGGGCCAGCGTGTCGAGGCCGGCGCGGGCGAGATCGCAGACCGAACCGCCGGGCGCCATCGGGACGACCAGAGTCAGCGGCCCCGGCCAGAATGCGCCCGCCAGCGTTTCGGCGTCGGCGTTGAAAACGCCTTCGCGCCGCGCGGCCTCCAGCGAGGCCACATGGGCGATGAGCGGGTTGAATGAAGGGCGGCCCTTGGCGGTGTAGATTTTCGCGACGGCTTCATTCGAAGTCGCGTCGGCGCCGAGGCCATAAACAGTTTCTGTGGGGAAGGCGACGAGTTCGCCCGCGCGCAACAGGGCCGCGGCCTCCGCGATGGCGTTCGCGTCGGCGGGTCGCACGCCTGTCTCAGACTCCTGTCGCATTGCGGAAGGACCGGCTTTGGTTTTGACTGCGCTGGCGGAAAATGGTTTGGACATGAACCAAACACGAGCCGCGCCTGTGTGGGCCGACTGGCCCCTGATCGTCAAGCATTTCGCACCGGAGCCGAACGCATGCCCTATCGCGCGCCCATCGACGAACTCCTGTTCACCATGACCCATGCCGCCGGCATGAAGGAGGGCCTCGAAAGCGGCGTTTACGCGGATCTGGGCGACGGCTTCGCCGCGACCATCATGACCGAGGCGGCGAAATACGCCGAAGGGGTGCTCGATCCCATCAACAGGGCCGGCGACCTTCACGGCTCGAAGCTGGTGGATGGCGTGGTCAAGACCGCGCCGGGCTGGATCGACGCCTACGCCAAATGGCTGGAAGGCGGCTGGGGTTCGCTCGTCGCGCCGCAGGACGTTGGCGGCATGGGATTGCCGCATCTGCTTCACTCCGCCTGTTTCGAAATGTGGACCTCGGCCAACATGGCCTTCATGCTCGGGCCAACCCTCTCGTTCGGGGCCGTGGAAGCGCTCGTGGCCCATGGCTCCAAGGAGCTCCGGGACAGGTGGATATCGAAGCTCGTCACGGGCGAATGGCCCGCGACCATGAATCTCACCGAACCCTCGGCTGGCTCGGACCTCAACGGCATGCGAACAAAGGCCGAGCGCCAGGCGGATGGAACCTACCGCATCAGCGGCCAGAAGATTTTCATCACCTACGGCGATCACGACATGACGGACAACATCGTCCATCTCGTTCTCGCGCGCCTGCCGGACGCGCCCGCCGGCACGCGCGGCATTTCGCTGTTCCTCGTGCCGAAATTCCTGCTCGACGCCGATGGTAAGCCCGGCAAGCGCAACGACGTGCGCTGCACCGGCCTGGAACACAAGATCGGCATTCACGGCTCGCCCACCTGCGTCATGTCCTATGGCGACCACGGCGAATGCATCGGCGAACTGGTAGGCCACGAGAACGAGGGCCTGAGGGCCATGTTCACGATGATGAACTCCGC
>CAISJZ010000018.1 GCA_903885755.1 uncultured Hyphomicrobiales bacterium
AGACCCGCGTCTGGCCAATCATGCACATCATCACGATGAAGAAGGCCATTCTCGAGGAAAACCCCTGGATCGCCCGCAACCTCGTCAACGCCTTCAACGAATCCAAGCGCCGCAGCCTGGAGCGCCTGTTCGATCCGGCGGTGTCGCGCTATCCCCTGCCGTTCCTCGCCACTTACGCCCGCAAGATGCTCGACATGATGCACGGGGATACGTTCCCCTTCGGCGTCGAGGCGAACCGGCCGACATGGGAACAACTGCTGCTCTACACCTACCAGCAGGGCATCGCCCACAGGCACGCCAAGGTCGAGGAGATTTTCCCGCCGGGCGTCGATACCCAGGTCATCGTCTGATCTGGAGGGGTTCGCGTCGGCGCGTTCGGGCGCGCCGCTCGCACTCTATATCGGGATCGAGAGTTCGGGCGCGTCGGTCAGATCGGCGATCGCCGGTTCCCGGAAGCTGACTCCAAGATGTCGGCCATCGCGCCAGACGACCCAGGCGTGATGGGCGTGTGGCTCTCCGCCAATCTCAAGAATGAAGCTCTGCGGCGGGATCGCATCCCCGGTCAGTTCGATCTGGGCGCCGTCCAGCGCCAGATCCCGGACGAAGCAGAGGGTTCGCTTTTGCCGGGCGCCACAAGCGACAATAAACCCGGACGTGAACATTGGATGGCGCTTGGCGCCTCGTCGCGCGACGCGATCGTTGGCGAACATCGTGAAATCCCCCGAGAATTTCCTGACCCAAGGTAATCTCCAAAAGCACGACGCCAAGTGGAACCGTTGGTTAACCCTAACGGCTTGACCTTGGCCGCCGCCTTGCCCCGGGCTTGGCGATAACGATCTTGTCATCGGCAGGCCGTCCGAAGTCGCCCCGCCGCCCTCTTTAAGCCACGGTCGATCGCTCCTATATGGACGTTCGGCGACTGGCGAGAGTTCCGTGGTCGCCACGGGGGCCGCCCGAAACGGGGGTCCCAGGAGGGTCCAATGGCTGCCGCATATCCTGTCATTTCCGCCGAGGGCGGGTTATCCCGATATCTCAATGAAATCCGTCGGTTCCCGATGCTGGACCCGAAGGATGAATACATGCTGGCCAAGCGCTGGCGGGAGCATGGCGACCGCGACGCGGCGCACAAGCTCGTCACGTCACACCTGAGGCTGGTCGCCAAGATCGCCATGGGCTATCGCGGCTATGGCCTGCCGATCGGCGAGGTCATCTCCGAGGGCAACATCGGCCTGATGCAGGCGGTCAAGCGCTTCGAGCCGGAAAAGGGCTTCAAGCTGGCGACCTACGCAATGTGGTGGATCCGCGCCTCGATCCAGGAATACATCCTGCGCTCGTGGTCGCTGGTGAAGATGGGCACGACCGCCAACCAGAAGAAGCTGTTCTTCAACCTGCGCAAGGCCAAGAGCCAGATTTCCGCGCTGGAGGAAGGCGATCTGCGGCCCGAGCAGGTCAAGACCATCGCCCGCAAGCTTGGCGTGCCCGAGCAGGACGTCATCGACATGAACCGCCGTCTTGGCGGCGACTCCTCCCTGAACGCGCCCATCCGCCAGTCCGGCGAGGGCGCGGGCGAGTGGCAGGACTGGCTGGTCGACAACACCGCCAGCCAGGAAAGCCTGTTGGCTGACGAAGAGGAATCGGACAATCGCCACGATGCATTGCGTCAGGCGCTGACCGTGCTCAACGAGCGCGAACGGCGCATTTTCGAGGCGCGCCGTCTGCGTGACGACCCCGCCACGCTGGAGGAGTTGTCGGCGCAGTTCGGCGTCTCGCGCGAGCGCGTCAGGCAGATCGAGGTGCGCGCCTTCGAGAAGGTGCAGCAGGCGGTCAAGGATGGCCTCGCGAAAATCGAGGCCCTGCCGCCGCCTGCCTCAAGCGGCCGGCCCGCGTTGACCGCGCGCTGAATCAAACAGGGCGGGCGACCGAAAGGTCCCCGCCCTTTTCATTTCCGGACAATCACTGCCCCCAGGCGGCCAGCGCCTGACGCAGCAATTGATCGCCGCCCGCGCCCTTTTCCACCGTGATCTTGGCGATCTTGTCATTGTCGAGCAGCAGCGGCAGGTCAAACCAGCCGCGATCGCGCATCAGAGTCATGTTGCGCGACATGATCAGGTCGTCCTTCGCAAGCGCGATCCAGAAGTAATTCGGCGTGACCTGCGCCGGAAGCCCGGTCAGCGCGTCGCCCTGCGGTCGATCCTCGCCGCGCATTTCTGGCGAGGCGATCTGCTTGATGCCGGTGACCGGGCCGTCGGCCGACGGCTTGAAGCGAACCGCGATGCGATTGGACGCGGACAGGGCGTCATTGGTGTTCTTCGTCATGACGACCGAAACCGAAAGTTTGGCGTCGGGGATATCCACCTGCGCCTGCAACGACGGCAAGCCATCGGCGCCGGGGGTAAGGCTCCAGACCACTGTCCCGACGTATGTTTTGACCTTGTTGGGCTCGTCTGGCGCCTCGATCAGCAAAGCGGCGCGTTGCGCCACCGGGACGGAAGGCGCGGCGGGCGCGGCGGCTGTCGCCGTGGGCGAAGGCGTCGCCGGCGCGGGCGCATTCGTGATCGGCTCGCCGGCGCGCCCGCCGATCTTGCCGGCTGACGGCTCGTTCGCCTCCGTGCTGGCGGCGGGGCGCGCCCGCACGAAGTCCTCGGGCTTGTCCCTGAACTTGATGGCGACCGCCGCCATGACCGCGAAAATCACCAGCAACGCGACGGCGAAAATGCCCGTGCGCCGATTGAAGGAGTGGGTCCGAGGCGGCGTTGGGGCCGCCGAGCGAAGCGCCTCGGCCTTCGGCTCGAAGGGATCGGACTCGGCCATGCCGACCATCGCCGGCTCGGCTCCAGCCTCGACGCGCGCCCGGCCAAACGAGCGGAAAAATCCCTTGCCGGCCGCGCTCTCGTTGAATTCGGCCTCGACGGATGCGGGCGGCTCGAACGCGCTGGCCATCGCCGGCGGAGGCGGCGGCTCAATCGGTCTTGGCGCCCTTGGCGGCGGCGCGACGGCCGCGGGCGCATGCGTGTTCATCGGCGGCGGCGGAGGCGGCGGCGTCTCCAGCCGGGGTCTCGACACCATGGGCGCCGGCG
>CAISJZ010000019.1 GCA_903885755.1 uncultured Hyphomicrobiales bacterium
CTGGCCAAGGCCGCCCGCAAGCGCCGTGCAACCCATGCCCTGGCGAAGGCGGCACCGGCTCAACCGGCCCCGCCCTCGATCTACAACCTCACGCCAGAAGCCGCCGCCGTGATGAAGGCCATCAAGGCCGTCCACAGCAAGGGCGCGGACTTCCCCCACGGCTCGCCGTTCGGCCTGTTGAGGATCTAGCCATGAGATTGGCGACGGGCTGGCTTAGCCTCCGGGTCCGTTGTCACGCTGGCAGGAGCGCGTTGCCGAGCGCCGCGCATCCGCCAGCCGAGGGGGAGTGGCCTTCTCCAAGCCGCTCCCCCTCCCTTCAATCCGAGGTGACGCCATGACGCCAGCCACCCGCAAGCGCCTCGAAAAGCTCGAAGCCCAGCACAACACGCCCGACGCCGTGACCGAAGCCAAGCTGCTGGCCCGTGCCATCGCCTGGCTGGCCGACGCGCCTGCCGACCGGCCGCCCATGCCCGATGACCTTCAAGCGCCGGTTGCCCGACTGTTGCGCGAATGCCCGGAGATGGCCGATGGTTTCTGACGCGCACCGCCGCCGCCTGGCCGCCCTGGAACAGAAGGCCGCCCCTGCCGCCACGTCCGAGCGTGACCTGGCGCTTGCCGCCCAGCAGGCCGCCGTCAGCCGGATATTGGAAATCGCCCGCGCTTGGGAAAAAGAGGTCAACGACGCGCTGCCCTATTGCAGCAAGGACCGGCGGACTTGGCTCGAGCCGACCCCGGACCTGTTCGAGCGGATGACGCCGGAGGACCAAAAGGTGTTTCGGGCCATCGTCGAAGTGTGCGGCACCTTCTGATGGCCGCCGACCGTAAAAACGGCCCGAATACGGGCGGCCGCTTCGGCCCCGGCAACCCCGGCAAGCCCCGTGGTGCCCGTCACGCCGTCACCAGAGCCGTCGAGACGCTGATGGACGGCCAAGCCGAGGCGCTGACACAGGTGGCCATCCAGGCGGCCCTCGCGGGCGATATGGTGGCGCTCCGCATCTGCATGGACCGGATCAGCCCCGCCCGTAAGGAACCCGTCGTCAGCTTCGATCTGCCCGCCATCGCGAGCGCCGCCGACATTCCGGCCGCGCAGACCGCCATCCTTCAAGCCGTCGCGGCGGGCGAGCTCACGCCTGGCGAAGGGTCCGCCCTGGTCGGCATGGTCGGCGGTATCCGCCAGGCCTTCGAACTGGCCGACGTCGAGGCCCGTCTGTCAGCCCTTGAGGCGAGCAAGAGCCAATGAACCGATACCTGACCCGAGTGCAGAGGCTCGAACAGCATGACCGCAAGGCGGGCGTGGTGATCGTCCTGGCCGAACCGGGGCAGACTGAGGCGGACGCCCTGGCCGAAGCTATGGCCAAGCGGCCCGACCTTGCCCGGCGCATGTTCGTGGTTCTGACGGAGGACGATCAGGGCTTTTGAGTTTCCCGCAGCCGCACCGCTTCCCGGGCCGGGTGGCGTGACATATCATCAACCGATCGGATCGAGGGCGGCGTCATGGTTTTGAGGTTTCGGCGGTCAATCCGCATCCTTCCAGGCATCCACATCAACCTGTCCAAGGGCGGCGCATCCATTTCGGTCGGCGGCCCCGGCGCATCGATCAATGTCGGCAAGCGCGGCGTGACGCGAACGGTCGGCATCCCCGGCAC
>CAISJZ010000020.1 GCA_903885755.1 uncultured Hyphomicrobiales bacterium
CCCGGCGCGTCGTTCCTCGAAAAGGATGGCACCTTCACCAACGCCGAGCGGCGCATCAACCGCATCCGCAAGGCCATGACGCCGATGGCGGGCCTGGCCGACTGGGAGGCCACGCTCGGCTTCGCGAGGGCCTTGGGCGTGAACATGACTTACGCGCATCCCTCCGAGATCATGGACGAGATCGCGGCCTTGACGCCAACCTTCCGCAACGTGTCCTACGCCAAGCTCGACGAGGACGGCTCGGTGCAATGGCCCTGCAACGCCGCGGCGCCGGAGGGTACGCCGATCATGCATGTCGATCGCTTCGTGCGCGGCAAGGGCAAGTTCATGCTCACCGAATTCACGCCGACGGACGAGCGAACCGGGCCTCGCTTCCCGTTGCTGCTGACGACGGGTCGCATTCTCAGTCAGTACAATGTTGGCGCGCAAACGCGACGTACGCACAACAATGTCTGGCACGACGAGGACGTGCTGGAGATACATCCCTTCGACGCGGAAAGCCGCGGAATCGCGGATGGCGATCTCGTGGCTCTCGCCAGCCGCGCGGGCGATGTGTCGCTCAGGGCGCGCATCAGCGAGCGCATGCAGCCAGGCGTTGTCTATACGACCTTCCATCATCCAAATTCTGGCGCCAATGTCGTGACAACCGACAATTCGGACTGGGCGACGAACTGCCCGGAATACAAGGTCACCGCGGTTCAGGTTCGTCGCACCAATCACTGGTCTGACTGGCAGGAGCAGGATCGAGAAACCGCTATTTCAATGCGGCAAATCAGTCACGAGGCCGCCGATGCGGCCGAATGAGGCGGTGGACGCCATCCTCCCGGCGTCCGCCGCCCGCCTTCCCTTCGACGGCTCCCGCGGCGAGCGCCTTGAGCGCGCTCTGCCGATCGAGGCGCCGGTGGGAATCGTCTATGCGCCGACGCCTTACGCCGTCATGATGGCGAGCCCGATTGACCTGGAAGATTTCGCCTATGGCTTCAGTCTGACCGAAGGCGTCATCGCGCATGCGCGCGACATTCGCGCGGTCGAGATCGAACACGAGCCGCGCGGCTATCGCCTGATCGTCACGTTGGCCTCGGATAAATTGCGGACACACATGGCGCGCGCGCGCAATCTTGCGGGGCGCACCGGCTGCGGGGTCTGCGGCATCGAGGATATTGGCGCGCTGCCGTTCGCGCCGAGCCGTCCGCGGGTCGGTCGGCCCCTGAGCGTTTCGGCGGCGCGACGCGCCATTCTGGCGCTCGACTCCCGCCTGCCGATTGGCGATCTCACCCGCGCGACCCATGCCGCGGTCTGGTGTGACGATGGTGGCGAAATTCTGTTTGTTCGCGAGGATGTTGGCCGGCACAACGCGCTCGACAAACTCATCGGCGCGCTGATGCGGGCGGATGTTGATCCGGCGCATGGCTTTGTCGTTATCACCAGTCGATGCTCGTTTGAAATGGTGGAGAAGACCGCCGCGTTCGGCGCGCGCGCCATCGTGGCGGTGTCGGCGCCGACGAGTCTGGCGCTGGAGCGGGCGCGGGCCCACGACATGACGCTGATCGCCGTGGCGCGCCGGGATGGCGCCTTGCTGTTCACCGACGAGACCGGCGTCGATAATGATTTGATGATCGAGGGAGCGCGAAGCGCATGACGTCCAGTCCCGCCGGAGCCGTGGACAAGCTGATCCGCATGGCCAACCAGATCGCATTGGCGTTTCGCGTCGAACCGCATGACCAGGCCGTCGCGGACGTTGCCACCCACATCAAGAGTTTCTGGACGCCAAAAATGCGTCGCGACATTGGCGCTCATCTCGCCGAGGGCGGATCGAGGCTTGATCCGCTGGCGAAGGCGGCGCTTGAACGACTTTCGGGGATCTCGGGAGGAAACCCGAAGGCATAATGCAAAAGCACATAACCAACGGTATCAAACGGGGGACCAAATGACTTTGACAAATGATTTACTGGTGAGCCATGGCCGTGGCGTCGGGGGTTTTCTCGACCGCGAACACACCATCGCCAGGCCCGGGTTCAATCGCTGGCTCGTGCCGCCAGCCGCTCTGGCGATCCATCTTTGCATCGGCATGGCCTACGGTTTCAGCGTATTCTGGCTGCCGCTCAGCCAGTCGCTGGGCGTGACCAAGCCGGTCGCCTGCGCCGCGGGTTCCGGCATTCTGGCCTCGCTGTTCACGACGACCTGCGATTGGTCGGTCGCCGATCTCGGCTGGATGTTCACCTTGTTCTTCGTGTTACTCGGGTCTTCCGCCGCGATCTGGGGCGGATGGCTTGAGCGCGTCGGGCCGCGCAAGGCCGGCTTTGTCGCGGCGCTGTGTTGGTGCGGCGGTCTCGTGATCTCCGCGTTCGGCGTTTATATCCACCAGTTGTGGCTGCTATGGGTCGGCTCGGGAATCATCGGCGGCGTCGGTCTTGGCCTCGGCTACATCTCGCCTGTGTCGACGCTGGTGAAATGGTTCCCTGATCGCCGCGGCATGGCGACCGGCATGGCCATCATGGGTTTTGGCGGCGGCGCGATGATCGGTTCGCCATTGGCCAATATCCTGATGAACTATTTCAAGACTCCGGCATCCGTTGGCGTCTGGCAGACCTTCCTTGTGATGGCCGCTGGCTATTTCGTGTTCATGATGGCCGG
>CAISJZ010000021.1 GCA_903885755.1 uncultured Hyphomicrobiales bacterium
CCGGTCGCCGCGATGGTCACGACGAAGCCGGACCCGCCGAGATAGGTTTGCACCATCTCGGCGAGGCGGGGATCGTCCTCTATGAGCAGGATCGCGGCGGCCACGCGGTCAGTCTAGCCACGCCGCCAGAAAGGGCCAGCGCCGGGGCGCGGCATCCGTTCGGCCAGCCTGGCGCGTTGTTCCGGCGTCAGGATTTCGGCGGCGTCGCCGAGCGCCTGCGTGACGCGCTTCGAGGCGGCGTCGATCTTGGCGAGTTCCTCGGCGCGGAACTTCTCGATCGCGGCCTTGTCGATGGTCGTCTGGGTCAGCAGTTCGCGCACGCGCTGGGCGGCCTCCTGACGGGCGGTGCGCAGGGGCGCCAGATCCTTGACGAGGTCGCGGGCGATGGCGCGCAGCTTTTCCTGCTGCTCGGGCGTCGCGTCGATCTCGATGGCCATGTGGCGCACGCCACGATCGGCCATGTCGGCCATGGCGGCGGGGTCCATCGCCATCGGGCCGCCGCGGCCCATCATGCCGGGTCCGAAACGATGGCCGTAGCCCTGCGCGACAGCCGCGCCGCCGAGGCCAAGCGCGGCGGCGACGCCGGCGATCAGCAGGAACTTGCGGCGGCGGGGGCGGGCCGGCGCGACGGTCGAATTGGTATCCATGGGTCTCTCCATTCCTCAGGCGTCCATCGCCATGGGGAAACCCTGCGCCTGGCCCGTGTCCCGCGTTTCTCCCGAATGTAAAGTTATGTGAAGCCGTCGCCGCGCCTGAAACGGCGGGGGTCGATGCGCTCGACGAGGAAGTCAATGAACAAGCGCACCTTGGCGGGCGGGCGTCGCTCGGAGGGATAGACCGCGTGGACGCCGCCGATCTCGACGGGCGGATGATCGAGGGTCAGCGTGACCAGCCGTCCGGCGCGCAATTCGTCGGCGACGAGAAAGACTGGCTGATAGACGATTCCCATGCCGGCGACCGCCGCGGCCACCAGGGCGTCGCCGCTGTTGGCCACCATGGCGCCGGCGATATCGACGGCGATGTCGCCCGCCGGCCCGAAAATCCATCGGCGATGGCCGACCGCGCGCGACAGGGTGTAGCCGAGGCAATTGTGGTCCTTGAGGTCCGCCACGGTCCGCGGCGTCCCGCGCGCGGCAAGATAGGCGGGCGCGGCGCAGGCAACGGCGTCGCTGTCGGCGAGCTTGCGGGCCACGAGCGTCGATTCCGCGAGGCGACCGATGCGGATCGCCATGTCCCACCCCTCCTCCAGCAGATCGACGTAGCGGTCGTTGAGGCCGAGATCGACCTGGAGCGCGGGATGCCGGGCGCAAAACTCCGGCAGCAGGGGCGCGATCTCGCGCACGCCGAATGACACGGGCGCGTTCAGGCGCAACACGCCGCGCGCCTCCAGCCGGTCGGCGGCGGCCGTCGCGTCGGCCTCGGCGATCTCGGCGAGGATGCGCTCGGTCGATTCGAGATAGCGCCGGCCCGCCTCGGTCAGGGTCATGCGGCGGGTCGTGCGGTGCAGCAGCTTGACGCCAAGCCGCTGCTCGATGGCGTCGAGGTGCTTGGTCGCCATGGTCTGCGACATGCCGAGCGCCCGCGCGGCGGCCGACAGGCCCCCCAGGGTGGCGGCGCGCGCGAAGACATGCATGCCCGTGACGCGATCCAGCATGGCGGTTATCTCACTCTAATGGTGTGAAGTAATTTCCACATTTTCCATATTATCATCTTTAAAAGGATAAAATACATGAGTGCAACCGCACAGGAGATTTCCCATGATCGACGCCCGCACCGCTCCCTATGCCGCCCTGCTGCTCCGCGCCAGCCTTGGCGGCCTGTTCCTCGCCCATGCCGCGCTCAAGATTTTCGTTTTCACCCCCGCGGGGACGGCGGGCTTCTTCGCCAGCCTCGGTCTGCCGCCGGCGCTCGCCTACGCGACCATGGCGGCGGAAGTTGTCGGCGGCGTCGCGCTCATCCTCGGCGTCTGGTCGCGCCTCGCCGCGCTGGCGCTGATCCCCGTTCTGTTGGGCGCCATCCTCACGGTGCATGGCCCCGCGGGCTTCTTCTTCACCAACGCCAACGGCGGCTGGGAATTTCCCGCCTTCTGGATCGTGGGCCTGCTATCCTCGGCACTTCTGGGCGAAGGCGCCTTCGCCGTCGCGCCGACGCCATCGCTCGGCGTCGCGCCCGTCGAGGCCTACCGCAAGGCCTGACGCCGGGCCATCAGCGGCGCTCCGGGATTCGTGAAAGGACCAGCCATGCTAGTCGATGGAAAATGGAGCGCCGCGTGGCAGCCCGTGCAGGGCACGGACGCGAAGGGCGGGTTTGTTCGTCAGACGTCCAGTTTCCGCCACTGGGTCACGCCGGACGGGGCCGCCGGCCCCACCGGCGAAGGCGGTTTTCCCGCCGAGGTCGGACGCTACCATCTTTATGTCGCGCTGATATGTCCGTGGGCGTGCCGCACGCTCATGGCGCGCAAGATCAAGAAGCTCGAAAACGCGATCTCCGTTTCCGTCGTCGGGCCCGTCCTGACCGACGAGGGCTGGCGCTTCGGCGGCTTTCCCGGCGCGACGGCGGATCATTTGCACGAAGCGACCTACATGCATCAGGTCTACACGCGCGCCGACCCGCGTTACACGGGTCGCGCCACCGTGCCCGTGCTGTGGGACAAGAAGCGCGACACGATCGTCAACAACGAATCCGCTGACATCCTGCGCATTCTCAACGCGGGCTTCGGCGGCATCGCGGACAACGTGGTCGATCTGTATCCCGAGCCGTTGCGCGCGGAGATCGACGCGCTCAACGACCGGATTTATCCGCGCCTCAACAATGGCGTCTATCGGGCCGGCTTCGCGACGACGCAGGCAGCCTACGAGGACGCCTTCCATGACGTATTCGGCATGCTCGATGAACTCGAAGCGCGCCTGGCGACGCGGACATTTCTCGTCGGCGAGCGCCCGACGGAGGCCGACATCCGGCTTTTCGTGACGCTGATCCGCTTCGACGCCGCCTATCACGGCGTCTTCAAATGCAACCTGCGGCGGATCGTCGACTATCCCGCGCTCGATCAATATGTCGCCCGCGTTCTGTCGATTCCCGGCGTGCGCGAGACGGTCGATCTCGATCACGTCAAGCATGGCTACTATTCCATCAAGTCGCTGAATCCCAACGGCATCGTGCCGCTGGGCCCGGCGCCGAGATGGGTTTGAAACGGGGCGTCGCATCACCGACGCCGCGAACAGAGAGGTGTTAAAATGAGCAAGATCCATAACGTCGCCGTTCTCGTCGGCAGCCTGCGCAAGGATTCCTTCAACCGCAAGATCGCGCATGCCTTGGCGAAATTGGCGCCGCCATCGCTGAAACTCTCGATCGTCGAACTGAGCGATCTCTCCATGTATAATCAGGATCTCGACGCGACGCCGCCGGCGAGCTGGACGGCGTTCCGCGCCTCGATCAAGGCCGCCGACGCGGTGCTGTTCGTGACGCCGGAATACAATCGCTCCGTGCCCGCGGTGTTGAAGAACGCGATCGATATCGGCTCGCGCCCCTATGGCCAGAGCGTGTGGAGCGGCAAGCCCGGCGCGGTCGTGACGTCGTCGATGGGCGGCATCGGCGGCTTTGGCGCCAATCATCATCTGCGCCAGTCGCTGGTGTTCCTGAACGTGCCCGTCATGCAGCAACCGGAAGCCTATATCGGCGGCGCGCATGAATTGTTCGACGCCAATGGCGAGGTCGTCAAGGAAACGACGTCGGACTTCCTGAAAGCCTTCGCGCAGGCCTTCGCGGCCTGGGTCGAGACCAACGCCAAGGCGTGATTTCCATAAACCGCCGCTGAAAAAGAAAATGGCGCGATCGGGTTTCCCGGTCGCGCCATTTGAATTTCAGCGTGGCTCCGCGTCGCTCAGGCGACGAGCTCCTTCGTGCGCGAGACTTTCTTGCGCTCGTTCGGGTCGAGGATCGCCTTGCGCAAGCGGATCGACTTCGGCGTCACCTCGACGCGCTCGTCGTCCTCGATATAGGCCAGCGCCTTTTCCAGCGTCATGCGGATCGGCGGCGTCAGGCGCACCGCCTCGTCCTTGCTCTGGGTGCGGATGTTGGTGAGCTGCTTGCCCTTGAGCACGTTGATTTCGAGATCGTTGTCGCGGGTGTGCTCGCCGACGATCATGCCGCGATAGACCTTCCAGCCCGGCTCGATCATCATCGGGCCGCGGTCTTCCAGTTTCCACATGGCGTAGGCGACGGCCTCGCCCTGCTCGTTGGAAATCAGGACGCCGTTGCGGCGACCCTGAATTTCGCCGCGATAGGGCGCGTATTCAAAGAACAGTCGGTTCATCACCGCGGTGCCCTTGGTGTCGGTCGCCAGTTCGCCCTGATAGCCGATGAGGCCGCGGGTCGGAGAGTGGAACACCAGACGCAGGCGATCGCCGCCCGAGGGGCGCATTTCCAGCATCTCGGCCTTGCGCTCGGCCATCTTCTGCACGACGACGCCGGAATGCTCCTGGTCGACGTCGATGATGACTTCCTCGATGGGTTCCAGGATCGTGCCGTCCTCGGCCTTCTGGAAGACCACGCGCGGACGCGAAATGCCAAGCTCGAAGCCCTCGCGGCGCATGGTCTCGATGAGGATGCCTAGCTGCAGCTCGCCGCGGCCCGAAACGATGTAGGCGTCGGAATTGGGCGCCGGTTCGACCTTGAGCGCCACATTGCCCTCGGCTTCCTTGAACAGGCGGTCGCGGATGACGCGGCTTGTCAGCTTCTCGCCCTCGGTGCCAGCCAACGGCGAATCGTTGACCATGAAGGTCATCGACAGGGTCGGCGGATCGATCGGCTGGGCCTGCAAGGGCACGGTCACGTCAAGCGCGCAGAGCGTGTCGGCGACGTTGAACTTCTCCAGGCCGGCGATGGCGACGATATCGCCGGCTTCGGCCTCGTCGATCGGCTGGCGTTCGATGCCGCGGAAGGCGAGAATCTTGGACACTCGGCCCTGTTCGACGACCTTGCCGGTCCGGTCGAGCACCTTGACCGCCTGATTGGGCTTGACCGATCCCGCGAAAACGCGGCCGGTGACAACCCGGCCGAGGTAGGGATTGGCCTCAAGCAGGGTGCCGAGAAGACGGAAGGAGCCTTCCTCGATCTTCGGCTCGTGGACGTGCTTGAGCACGAGATCGAACAGCGGGGCCATGCCCTGATCGGTCGGCCCCTCGGGCTTGTCGGCCATCCAGCCCTGCTTGGCCGAGCCGTAAATGATGGGGAAATCGAGCTGCTCGTCGGTGGCGTCAAGGGCGGCGAAGAGATCGAAGACTTCGTTGACGACCTCGGTGATGCGCGCGTCGGGGCGATCCACCTTGTTGATGCAGACGATCGGCTTCAGGCCGATCTTCAGCGCCTTGCCAACGACGAACTTCGTCTGCGGCATCGGGCCTTCGGCCGCGTCGACCAGCACGATGGCGCTGTCGACCATTGACAGGATGCGCTCGACCTCGCCGCCGAAATCGGCGTGGCCGGGGGTATCGACGATGTTCACGCGCACGCCCTTCCAGTCGATGGACGTGGCCTTGGCCATGATGGTGATGCCGCGCTCTTTTTCGAGATCGTTCGAATCCATGACGCGTTCGGCGACGCGCTGGTTTTCGCGGAAGGCGCCGGACTGCTGGAGAAGGCGATCGACGAGGGTCGTCTTGCCGTGGTCGACGTGGGCGATGATGGCGATATTGCGAATTTGCATCTGAATCTCGTGGGTCTGATCCGTCCCGGCCCCCGGAGGGCGAACGGCAATGCGCCGTCCTGCTCCGTCCCCGTGACGGAAGCGCGACAGACGCGAATGAAGGAAAACGCGCGGGACTTCCCGCTTTGTCGCGGTGCAATACAGCAAAAGTTCCGATTTGGGAACCCAAATCGAAAAAGGAGCGATTCAGCCCGGTGGAGGACCGCCGGGAGGGTGGGCTCCCGGGGCCGGCGGCTCCCCATGATCGCCCCGAATACCCTTGCGGATCAGCGCAACGCCGCCCCAGCCGAGCAGTCCAAAGACCAGCAGGGGGAGGATGACGACCGCCGCCATGGATTCGATGTCGCGGGCGGAGGTGGTCCCGATATCCGGCAGGACGATAGCCAGCAACCCGAGCGAGCATAATCCAGGGAAGAGCAGGACCAGTCCGAAGAGGATGAGGAAGAATCTGGCCATTCAGAAGCCTCTGGCGTTAGCGGCGGCCTCGCCAGGTCTGGATCGCCGCGAAGATCAGAAGCCCCCCGACGAACACCATGAGCAAACCGATCTGCATGGCGGCGGGGTCATGGAGCCCCATCGCGACGCAAAGACCGCCGGGCGCCAGCAAAACCAGCCCGCACAGCACGAGAATCGGCGCGACGCATCCAGCGCCGCGGGAGGCTCGCGCGTCCTCGGGCGACAGCCGGCCGCTATACTCGGGGTCCCACCATTTCGAGCGATCGTTCGGGGGCGCCGGCGGTTTTGGCGGCTGATTATTGTTTCCGGTTGGCCCACTTTCGCTCATGAAATGCCTCCGTGATATTATCCCAGCCGCGCCAGTCCGATCGCCGCGAGAATGCACAACGCGCCGGGGATCATGAGCATCAGGCCGAAATCCAGCATCGCGTTGTCATGCCATCCGATCACGACGCAGAACCCACCCGGCGCGAGCAGGATCAGTCCAGCAAGTACCAGAATGACGATCGCGAACCCCTTGACCACGCGCAGGGCGGTTGTCGGCCTTGCGTCAGGCGGTCGCTCGTCACTCATCGCGCGGCGATTTCCTTCGCCATATCCAGCCTTTTCCTGATTCCGTCGATTTTTCCATTCCGGTAAAACAGATTGTAGGTGTCGAAGGGAATGATCTGCCCGTTTGGCGTGACGAAATGCACGCAGCTTCGCTTGACGTTGCCGACGCAGAAATTGTGCGCGTCCATGAATTCGATCACCGTGACGCGGAAGATATTGTCGTAGGAAAGCCCTTGCGGCACGGGGACGCTGGGCAGGCAGCACAAGAGCGCCGCAACGCGTTCGGCGGCCGTGTTCGGCCCGGTCGAGAGCGAGAACAGGTCGAAGATGCGCTTCTGCAATTCGGGATATTTCTCGAAGGAGATCGCGTTGGGAATGTCCGACAGGAATTCGTCGCTCGCCACCAGCGAGGTCACGGGCGCGACATCGCGGCCATTGCGTACGCCATAGCCGATCGTGATGCCGCTGGGGTTGCAGGGCAGCGGAATCATGTCGCGCTCGCCGAACACGCCGGAATCCTCGACAATGCGCCGGCGGATATCCGCGAGGGTGATGCGATCGCGCCGGGGATCGAAGTTCTCGTTACGACCCGCGTCCTGCACGGGCTGGAAGGTCACGCCGCGCACGCATTTCCAGCCGAGCGCGTGCTGGACGATCTCGCCCATCTCATCATCGTTGACGCCCTTTTTCACGACGCAGACGAGCGTGGTCGAGATGTTGTGCTTCTCCAGGTTCTCAAGCGCCTGCTGGCGCACGCGCCGCAGGTCCGCGCCGCGAATCTCCATCAGCGCGTCGCGGCGAAGCGAATCGAATTGCAGATAGACCTCGAAGCCCTTCTTGTGCTCGGCCAGCTTCTCGACGAACTCCGGCTCCTGGGCGATGCGCAATCCGTTGGTGTTGAGCATGACGTGACGAATGGGCTTGGATCGCGCCAGCGCCATCACCTCGAAAAATTGGGGATGCAAGGTCGGCTCGCCACCGGAAATCTGCACGAGGTCCGGCTCGCCCTCCGCCTCGACGATGGCGTCGAACATACGCTCGATCACCTCCAGCGAATGATGCTTTTCGCGCGCCGGCGAGGAATCGGCGAAACAGACCGGACAGGTCAGATTGCAATGTTCGTTGATCTCGACGAGCGCGAGGCAGGAGTGCTGTTCATGGTCGGGACACAATCCGCAATCCCAGGGGCAACCATATTCCGTATGGCTCCCAAGTTTCAGCGGCCGGTCGCCGGGCTTGATGAAATCACGCTGCCACTTGAAGAATTTCGCGTCGGTCGAGACAAGCGCCTTGCGTACGCCATGCGCCTCGCAGCGCTTTTCGTAAAAGACATCGTCGCCCTGAATGAGAATCTTGGCGGGCACGAGCGCGTGGCAGACATCGCACAGCGACGTGGTCTGGCCATAAAACACATAAGGCCGGGCCTTGCGAACAATCTGGGCGGTCATGTGAATCAGCTCCGGGGATCAAGCGGGGACTACGCCGTAATCGTCTCCCGCCCAAATGTCCGTGCGCCAGAACACAGCATGGCGATGGCGTAGACGAGGAGCGCGCCCGAAAGGATATGAAAGATCGTGAACTGGCCCACAACTGGTCCATAAGGCTTGATGAATTCCCACAAAAATCTTTGCGCGCCGTAGTAACCAACAGCGAGATAGAAGCCGTTTTCGGCCCAGAACGCATCACGCCGCGCGATTTTCCAGAGATAGACGATCAGAAACCCCGCCATGGCGAGGCTCTCGTAGATCTGCACGGGGTGGCGAAGAACTCCATCGCCAAAATCATGCGCCCATGGCAGGTCAGTGGGCACGCCGTGCGTGAAATCCTCGATCCCCGAGAGGTAGCAGCCGATGCGCCCGACGGCGACGCCGATGGCGAGCGGCGCCGCGTAACGGGCGCCGGTTCGCGCGGAAACGCCCTCGATCCGCTTCCAGCCCTCGACGGCGAGAATGCCGCCAAAGATCGCGCCCTCGATCGAGCGGCCAAAGCCCGGCATTCCACTCATCCATAAATTGAGCGTTCCGAAGAGGTATGCTCCAAACGCCGATCCCGCGACCAGCGCCGCGAAATAGGACTGGCGATGGCCGCGCGTCACGGGAAAGGACAGCGGCCGCCAGCGTACAACGAACGCCGCCATTCCAGCGGCGGCAATCCATGCGAGAACGTCGAAAACTCCGTGGATTTCAAAGGGCGCCATCAGCGCCCCTGCCCCAGGGGTCGAACCGAACGCTCGCCAACCAATGCGCGCGGGGGCTCGAAGACCGGAAGCGCGCTCTCGGGATCGAGCATCTTGCGTCTCGCGTTGATCGCGGCGCGCAACTGATCGAGGCCAAGCCCCAGCGCGGCGATCCGGTGCGTATCGAGTCCACGTCCGCCGCCGGTCTTGAGCGCCTCGCCGAGCAATGCATCGGCGTCCCGCTCCAGCGTATCGAGCTGCGCGCGCGTTTCGCACTCGCGCGCCCGCGAGATATAGTCGAGGAGTTTCGTCAGCATGTCCTCGAAGACGGTTTCGATGCGCGCGTGGCTCTCGGCGGAAATGCGACTTGCAAGCGCGGCGAAGGCCGAGGCGATCACGCTCAGCACCATCGCGCCGATGTAGAAGTAATCGCCGTATTTGTCGAGAAAGGTCTCTTCATCGCCGTCGATGTAGGCGGCGGCGCCCGAATGCGTTGGCAGAGCGGACCCTTTATCCGTTGGCGGCGCCACCATCAGATTGGCCGACGGCGCGGAAACCGCGATCGCGGGCCGGTTGTTGAACATGACGCGTGTGATGTCGGAGACGACGGAATCACGCAGGCTCTCGCGGGCGATCAGGCGAGTGCTCACGCTGATCGTCGTCAGATCGCGCGCCGGCCTTGGCGGCGCCCCGCCGAAGGAACCGCGCGGCACCTCGAACGGTTCGAGCGTTGGCGACAGTTGCGCGATCGCGCGGCCCTCGTTCATGGGTATGAAGACCGGCGCTCCGTCCGACGCCTCGGCGACCGCGGTGATCGCGTCCGCCAGCAGGCCAATTCCCGGCGGCCCAACCGCGAAGACGGCGTCAACCTTCTTTTCCGCGATGGCCGCGCGCAAATCGTCCACGGTCATGGGCAATCGGGTCAATGCGTCGCCGGAGATGTTGTAGCGAGACAGGATCGATTCCAGCAGTCGCATATTGGCGGCCGCTTCCGGACGCGGCACGACGACCGCGACCCGCTTGCCCTTGAGATCGTTGACCGTGGCGAGCGTCGAGCCCGCGGGCGCGAAAACAATCGCGGGACTGCGGCTCAAAATGACCACCGTCTCGCCGGATTTCGGCATGTTGATGTCGGTTCGGGTGACCGCGAGATCGACCTCGCCCGCGTCGAAGGCCGCCGCGGCGGCCGATGGACTGTCGAGACCGATCACGCGCATGCGCACGTTTTCGCGCTCGCGCGACATGATCTGCGCCGCCGCGGAAATGACCTTCTGGTCCTCGGTGTCCCGCGCGACGCCGACGCGCACGACGGTCGGCCGTTCATACCAGTAAATCCCGCCCGCCAGTCCCGCGACAAGCGCAAGTGCACCAGCGACGGCGCCGAGAACGATGCGGCGCATGTTACCTCCGCTTCCGGCCCCCACGACTCCTCCAGAATATATGATCAAGGGTTCAATGGCGAGGGCGGGATTGTGACCATTCAGCGGCGATCGAACACGAAGGCGGCCAGCCAGCCGATCAGCAGCGCCAGCGCCGCCGTCGAAACTCCATAGAACCAGGGCTCGTCCCTTGCGATGATCGCGAACGCCGCCTCGATGCCCGATTTGACGACGGTGAAGTTCAACGTCTTGCGGGCGATCAGGGCTCCGTCGGCGAGCACGGCTACGTCGACATCGTAGGCGCCAAGCGGGGCACGGCCAGGAATTTCCACGCGAGTCTGAAACACGTTCGGCGTCAGAAGCTTCACCGCCCCTTCATCGCTGAAGAACAGGCCCTCGCCGCGGCGGATGCGCTCCAGCGCCTGACGAAACTCCGGATCGTTTGCGCGTCGCGCCCGCGATTGCTCGGGAATCAGGTTATGAACGCCAAGGCGCCATTCCTCGCGATCGGCCTCGTTCGCGATCGCAGTCAGCGAACGCGAGGAATTGACCGCGATGAACGCCGGTATCGCGATATACTTGCGCTGATCGAGATTGAACCAGAAAGGTCCCAGCCGCAGTTTGTCCCACACGCTGACGGACCCACGTGGCCCGCGCACGCTGACCACCACGTCATAGGGGCCGGAATGTTCCGCGTCGCCATCCCGCTCTATCACGCCAAAAACGCTCACCGCGGCGCCCGTGAAATTGGAGCGAATCGCGATGCGATCGTTACCCAGCGTCGCCACGAGATTTTCGGCGCGCGCGAAGTTCGCGCCGAAGGCGACGATCAACGTGAGAAGCGCGGCGAGCCTCACCGCACTGTTTCCGTCGCGGTGGCGCTGAAAGGCTCGTTTGGCGCGCTCAGAATATCCATGGCAAACCGCGCCCCCACGCCCAGAATGAGCACCGCGAGC
>CAISJZ010000022.1 GCA_903885755.1 uncultured Hyphomicrobiales bacterium
AGAAAGTGGGGCGCAAGCTGTCGCGCGCCGCGATCGAGACCTTGGCCGTCGTCGCCTATCACCAGCCGGTCACACGCGCCGAGATCGAAGAAATCCGTGGCGTCGTCATCAGCAAAGGCACGCTCGACACGCTGATGGAAGCGGGTTGGATCGTTCCAAAGGGCCGCAAACAGACCGTTGGCCGTCCGGTGACGTGGGTTACGACCGAAGCCTTCTTGGTCCACTTCGGCTTGGCCAGCCTCAGCGATCTGCCCGGTATCGACGAATTGCGCGCGACCGGCCTGATCGGGCCGCGCCCGGTTGCGACCTTGAGCGAAACCATCGGCATCCCGGAAGGCAGCGCTTTGCCGCCGGCGCCGGGTGACAATGACGGCGGCGATGGCGAGGCCTCAAATGGCCTTGAGGAAGATGCGCGCGCCGCGGTCCTCGAAGACACCGAAGCCGAAGTGGCCAAGGCCGAAGAAGCTGAGGAAGACGAGGATTCGGAAGACGCCGTCGAGGACGACGAAGCGGAAGACGCTGACGACGAAGATGATGACGACGAGTCCGACGACGACGATGATGAAGCCGAGGACGAGTCGGATCCCGACGACGATAAGAAAGCGTGAATCCCGCCGCGTTGCGGGGCAGGGCTGGTTCTGCCATGATCCGCGCCCGAAACAGCAAAGCAAGACAGTGACATAGGCGATGTTCGATTTCGCTTGGTCGGAATTGGGACTGATCGCGGCCGTGGCGCTTATCGTCATCGGACCGAAGGATCTACCCCGGGTGTTGCGCACGGTCGGCCAATGGGTCCGCCAGGCTCGCGGCATTGCGCGCGAATTTCAGGGCAGCCTCGACCAGATGATTCGCGAGTCCGAACTCGACGATGTGAAGCGCAGTCTCGACCGCGCTACCAACTTCAATCTCGAAAACGAAATCCGTAATACGGTCGATCCGACCGGCGATCTGCATCGTTCGCTCAGCGAGCCTGTCTTAAACGATCCGCTGGCCGACCATCCGGCCTATCCGCGCGGCGATGAAACCGTGGCGATCGAAGGCCCGGCGGCGCCCGACGCGATCGAGCCACCCACATTCCCGGCGCCCGAACCGGTGATCCGCGAGCATATCGACGCCAAGCCGAGTTTGCCCGAACCCGAGAAACAGCGTCCGCTTAATGACTGACCGCGATGACGAACTCGAAGAAGGCAAGATGCCGCTGCTCGCCCATCTGGTCGAGCTGCGCACGCGTCTGTTCTATTCGGCTATCGCGCTCGTCATCGCTTTCGCGCCGTCCTGGTATTTCAGCAAGGACATCTACAATTTCCTGGCGCAGCCCTTGGCCGACGCACTGGGCGGCGAGAGCGGCCGCCACCTGATCTTCACCGACCTGACCGAGGCCTTTTTCACCAATCTGCGGGTGGCGTTTTGGGCGGCGTTCTGTCTCGCTTTCCCGATCATCGCCAGCCAGCTTTGGCTGTTCGTCGCGCCTGGCCTCTATAAGCAGGAGAAACGAGCTTTCCTGCCGTATCTGATCGCGACGCCGGTCCTGTTCCTCATGGGCGGCGCGCTGGTTTATTACATCTTGTTCCCCGTGGCTTGGCGGTTCTTCCTCAGCTTTGAATCCCCGGGCGGGGCGGGCAGTCTGCCGATCCAGGTCGAGCCCAAGGTCAGCGAATACCTGACCCTGGTCATGCACCTGATCCTGGCTTTCGGGTTGGCGTTCCAGCTTCCAGTGCTGTTGACCCTGATGGCCCGGGTCGGGCTGATCACGGCGGAATGGCTGGCCAAGCAGCGCCGATACGCCATCGTGGCGGTTTTCGTCGTGGCGGCCGTGTTGACGCCGCCCGACATTTTCAGCCAGATTTCCCTGGCCATCCCGCTTCTGATCCTGTTCGAGCTGTCGATTTGGTCCTGCAAATTGGTCGAACGCC
>CAISJZ010000023.1 GCA_903885755.1 uncultured Hyphomicrobiales bacterium
AAACACCATGCCAAAGCCGACTGGCAATTCACAACCGCAGACGCCCGCGTTAAGCTCAAACAGCTTTACCCGCAGTTCCAGTGAATCGGGGCACTAGGTCCGGCTTTTCCGGGAAAGCCGACATCGCGCCGCGCCCGCGGCGTCAACGAATTTGGGCTTCATCCGCGGTCGCGTTTCAGACGAGGCAATCGTCATCGAGCAATCATGGCGCTTTTTTCGCCATCCTCTCACCCGCCGCCCTTCGCTTCCGTGACGCTCTTGTGAACCTCCTGCGTCAGCGCCTCGAGCCGCTCGGTCAGCGCCTTGATGGTTTCCGTCAGGGCCGTGTTTTGTTGCAGCATCTCGACGAGCAGGCAGGTCTGCTTTTCCGTCTGGGTCTGACGCTGGTCGCTGATGCGGTGCAGGTCCTCGCGATGGCGCGCGTCGGCCTCCGCGTGGGCCTTGTCGCGATCGGCCTGCCGCGTCTGCGCCAGCAGGATCAACGGCGCGGCGTAGGCGGCTTGCAGGCTGAACGCCAGATTGAGCAGGATGAAGGGATAGATATCGAAATTCGCGAAGCCGAGCACGTTGATCAGAATCCAGATCGCCACGATGATCGTCTGGGCGATCAGGAACAGCGGCGTGCCGAAAAAGCGCGCGAATGCCTCGGCCTTGAGGGCGAACCAGTCGCCGCCAAAAACCGTGTCGAGATGGGCGTGCGGCATGTGGAAGCGATAGAAGCTTCGCGAATCCGTTGCCTTGGGTGGAGTGTCGTCGATCGTCATTCGCCTGGTCCCCGTTTTCGTTGAAGGGGATCATAGCGCATTTATTCGACTGATTCGCCCGCCGCTCGTTCTACTTGAACGTAATCAGATCGCCCCGGCTGAGCGTCACCATCTTTTCGGCCAGGGGTTTGTTGGCGGCGTTGGTGAACCCGGGCTGTTGGAGAAGCTGGTGGCGCGCGAGAAACGTGTTGAAAGGCGTGAAGCTGGAAATTCCGTCCTCGGCCACGACCACGGTGAAGCCGCGCGCGTTGGCGTGAAACGACGTGTAGAGGACCGCGCCGTTGGCGGCGGTGCCCACGATGACGAGGGTCGTCGCGTTGCGTTGCTTGAGCAGCTCTTCCAGATTCGTATCGATGAATTTGTCGGCGCGCGCGGCGACCGTCGGTTCGCCCGGTTGCGGCGCGACATCGGCGAGCGCTGGCGGCGGACCGGCCGGATTGGGCGTTGATGAGTAGAGCACCGGCACTTTCGCGTCCCGGGCCTTCTTCGCGAGAGCCGCGATGGCCGGAACCGTGGCGAGGCAGGCGGGATTGGGCTGGCAGATGGCGGTGCTGATGTCGAGGATCAGCAGGGCGCTGGTTTTGGCGTCGAGCGAGACCGCGGCCGGCGCCGGAATGGCGGGCAGCGCGATTTCGGGGGCGGTCTGTGCCTGGGCGAAACCGGAAGCTCCCGCCAGAGCGAATACCGAAGTGAAAAAGAGGCGCTGGAAAGCATTACCGGTTTGCATGGAGTCCTCCCGATCACGACCGGTCACGGTGAACCGGCGCTGGTCCCGGCCCGTTCGCCGGAATGTTCGGGCGCACCCTGCGCCAGGCCGGCCAATCGGGCAAGCAGACCTTGGCTTGATTATCCCGCCAGCGCTTCCCACTTGCCGAACAGCGTGTCGAGATCGCGCCAGACCGGCGCCATGGCGCGTTCGAACGAGACGCCGCGCGCCATGCGTTCGGCGATGGTCGAGACCATGGGCGCGCAGGCCGAGAGCGGCAGGGCGGCGAAGCCTTGCCCGACGCGCACGGGCGCGCCGACGTGGCAACTCGCGTCGCCGGCGACATCCGGCCGGGGCAGGGCCAGCGCCGCGCGGATCGCGCTCGCGCCGATCATGCCGACGCGCCCGCCCTGGGCGTCACGCGGGAACAGCGCGAGAATGCTGGCGCGCAAGGGGTCGTCGTCGTCGATCGGGCGCGGTTCAAGATCAATGAAATCACGGCGCGCCGACATGGCGCGGGCGCGGCGCGAGAAAGTGTCGAGGATCGTAAAGCGCATCGCCGCGGGTATGGCGAGATAGCGTTCGAGTTCGGCCAGCGCCGCGCTCCATCGCAGGCCAAGGCCGACGTTCATCAGCGCGTCGAAGCCGCCCGAGAACAGGCCGCGCAGGCCAACGGGCGCGTCGAACCGCGCCAGCGTCACGTCGGGGTCGAAGCGTGGCGTCGCCGCCTCCAGCGCCGCGGCGAGGCCCGGCGGCAGCAGCAGGGCGGCGCAGTGGGCCGGGCCGGCGATGAATTGCGAGCCGGAGATCAGCACCATCATGCCGTCGGCGAGGTCGGCGGCGAGATCGCGCGGCGCGGCGAGGAATTCGCTGGCGTCGACGAGCGCGAGGGCGCGTTCGGGCGCCCATGCGCGGATCTGGCGCGCGGCGGCGCGGCTGACGCCGCCAAGGCCGGTGCGCGATATATCGAGCGCGTGGACCAGCACCGGCTCGCCCTCGTCGAGCGACCAGCGGGCGAAGCCAAGCGCGCGCGCGTCGATGCGCTGGGGCGGGCGCGGCGCGCCTTCCGCGTCGCGCAATTCAACGACGTGGCGGGTGGAGCCGTCGGAGGGCTCCAGAAGATGGCAACACTCGTGCGGCGCCGCGATGATTTCGCGGGGCTTGCCGCCGAGCAGGACGGTGGCGAGAAAGCGGGCGAGATCGCGCGCCTCGGCGGGCGAGGGGGCGAGCAGGACGCGCGCCTCGGGAAAGCCGACGGCGGTGGCGATCCGGCTTCGCAGGGAATTGAACCAGAGGGTCAGCGGCATGGGCGGCGCGCCGGTCTGGCCCGACAGGCGGGCGAGCGCATCGCGGGCCGCTGCGCGGGCATGGCGGCCGGCGCTCGTGGCGGTGGTGGAGGAAAACCAGATATCGCCGTCGTCGGGGCCAGGCCCGGCGCCTTCCAGCGTACGTCCCGTCGCGGGATCGGGCCAGGCATCGGTCCCGCCGCCGCTGAACAGCAATACGTCAAGCTGGGCCGACAGATCGGCGCTCGATACGATATCCGGCAGCGGCGAACGCCCGCCGTCCAGACCCTGCAACGCGGTCCACGCCATACTCAACCCCGAACGCAACACAGACGATCGGGAGTGTGCCCGCGGATGGTTAATGAAGGGCTTCCGGGGCGAATGCTTGAATTTTGTAACTTATGGGTTACATTTTGATATGTTCGAAGTCCGGCAAACCGAAACATTTCATCTCTGGTTCGAGGGCCTTTGTGACGCCATGGCGAAGCGCCGGATATCCCAGCGTATCGTTCGATTGCAGGCGGGACTGCTTGGCGATGCGAAGCCGGTCGGCGAGGGCGTGAGCGAGCTTCGGATCGACCACGGTCCGGGTTACAGGCTCTATTTCGTCAGACGTGGGGTGGTTGTGTTGGTCCTTCTTTGCGGCGGGGACAAGAGTTCGCAACAAAGGGATGTCGCCGCGGCAAAACGGCTGGCGGTCGAAGTGTTGAAGGAGCCGAGATGATGAAAACAATGCCATTCGATCCCGCTGATTATCTCGATACGCCGGAATCGCAGTTGGAATTGCTGGCGGACGCCGCGGAGACCGGAGATCCGAAATATCTCGCGATCGCGCTTGGGACTGTCGCGCGGGCGCGCGGAATGGCGAAGGTCGCCAATGAAGCGGGCGTGACGCGCGAGGCGCTCTATCGCGCCTTGAGCGCCGACGGCGATCCGCGATTGACGACCTTGCTCGGCGTGGCGCGCGCGCTTGGATTGAAACTCTCGTTCAAGGCGGCCTAGCCGCCCGGCCGCCAGCGTCGCAGCAGCAGCGCGTTGAGCACGACGCTGACCGAGGACGCCGCCATCGCCGCGCCGCCAAACATGGGGTCGAGCAGGCCGGCCGCGGCAACGGGAATGCCCACGACGTTGTAAACGAAGGCCCAGAACAGCCC
>CAISJZ010000024.1 GCA_903885755.1 uncultured Hyphomicrobiales bacterium
CATTGGGCGTGTTCGTTTGACGCACGGGCTTCACGCCCCGCAGGAAATAATCATAGAGCGCGCGCGAATCCTCCGACGTGATCCGCGCGAAGGAGGGGTAAGGCATGGCGGGATACAGCCGATGCCTGTCGCGCGCGACGCCAAGCCGCAGCGCGCGGTCGAATTGATCGAAGGACCAGTCGCCGATACCCGTCTCCCGGTCCGGCGTGATGTTGGTGGAGAATATTGGACCGAGCGGCGTCGCCATCTTGAGCCCGCCAGCGAACGGCGCGCCATCGGAGACCGTATGACAGACGACGCAATCGCCGGCCCGGGCGAGATACTCGCCGCGTGACACATCCTGCGCGCGCGCCGGGGAGGTCGCGGCCAGCGCGAGGCAGGCGAGAAAGGTGGCGCGGGGAAGTTTCATTGTGGCTCCCTTGGGAGGGCGGACTTTAGAGCCCTTCGCCGGGCGGTCAATCGCTGGACGGACGCGGGGAAGGCGGCGATGATCGGCCATGCCCAGGATTCTTCCAGTTCTCGTTTTCCTCTGCCTGATTGGCGCGCGTGACTCCGCCGCCATGCCGCCTGATTTCATTCGCCTGTCGGAGGTCGCGCCCGAGATCCGGCAGGACATCCGCTACGCCGGCAACGATAATTTCACGGGACGGCCCGTTCCGGGCTACGAGGCGCCGGTTTGCTGGCTCCGGCGCGAGGCCGCGCAGGCGCTGGCGCGGGTGGCCGCGAGCGCGGCTGCCGAAAAGCTGAAGCTGATCGTCTGGGATTGCTATCGCCCGCAACAGTCGACAAACGCCTTCCTGCGCTGGTCCGCCGACGCCGGGGATCAGGACGCCAAGGCGCGCTATTACCCGCGCATCGAGAAGCGCGAACTCTTCATGCGCGGCTATATCGCCCGTAAATCCGTGCATTCCACAGGCTACGCAGTCGATGTCGGGCTTCTGAACGCGGACGGAACGCCGGTGGATTTTGGCTCCACGTTCGACCTTTTCGACACGCGCTCGGTCACGTCGAGCCTCGAGGTGAGCGCCGCGGCGCGCACCAATCGGGCGCGGCTCGCCAACCTCATGCACCAGAAGGGCTTTCGCAATTATCCCGGGGAATGGTGGCACTACGCGCTGCCCGACAGGCCGGAAACCGGCTATAACGACGCCATCGAACCGTGAGGCGTCTTTCATGGCCCCGATCCCGGATCGTCGGCGGACCCACTCCATCCCACGCCTGATCATCGTCAACTGGTTGTCGGGAATGCTGGCGGGAGCTGTGTGTGCGACCATTGTGCTGGCGCTTGATCTTGGTGGTCTGCGCGCGCTGATCATGGGCGCGCGCGAGCCGTGGATTCCGCTGATCCTGCTCTATGGCGGATTCATTTTCACGTTCGGCGGTCTCGTCTCGGCGACCGCTGTCATGACGCTCGGCCAGGACGACGAGGGATAATCGCCTACTGCGCGGCGACCTCCGTCTCGACCTCCGGGGCCTCCTGCCATTCGAGCGCCAGAACCTTGCCGTTCTCGATGGTCAGGGCCAGACGGCCATGCTTGAGCTCAAGCGCCTTGGCGCCAAAAATATCGCGGCGCCAGCCGGACAGGGCGGGGACCTTGGCGCGGTCGTCGCCAGCGATGGCTTCGAGATCCTCGACGGTGGCGATCATCTTGGCGGCGACGCCGTTCTTCTCCGACACCTGCCGCAGCAGAACCTTGAGGAGTTCCACCGTGGCGCCGCCGTTGGCGTTGCGCCGCTCGCGCTCGATGCGCGGCAAAGTCTTGGGGTCGCGGGCAAGCCCGCGCTCGACGGCGGCGAGCAGATCCATGCCGCCTTTCGAGCGCTCCATGCCGCGCGGGGTCGAGCGCAGGTGCGCCAGCGCCTCGGCGTCCTTGGGCGCGGCGGTCACGATATCGATCAAGGCGTCGTCCTTGAGGACGCGGGAGCGCGGAACGTCGCGCGCCTGGGCCTCGCGCTCGCGCCAGGCAGCGACTTCCATCAGCACCGCGAGATCGCGTGGCTTTCGCGCCCGGCCGCGCAGGCGCTCCCACGCGTTGTCCGGGTGCTGCTCGTAAGTCGCGGGCGAAAGAAGCGTCTTCATCTCGTCGGCGAGCCAGGACGTCCGCCCGGATTTCTCCAGCTTGGCGACGAGGTGGCGATAGACCGGGCGCAGATGCGTCACATCCGCCAGCGCATAGATGATCTGCGCCTCGGACAGGGGGCGGCGCGACCAGTCGGTGAAGCGAGAGGATTTGTCGACCGGCAACTTGCAGATCGCCTGCACGAGGTCGCCATAGGAGACCTGATCGCCAAAGCCGCAGACCATGGCCGCGACCTGCGTGTCGAACAGCGGCGTGGGGATCAGCTTAGAAAGATTCCAGATGATTTCAAGGTCTTGTCGGGCCGCGTGAAAGACCTTGATGACCCGTTCGTTGGCCATAAGCTCGAAGAATGGGGAGAGGTCCAGGCCGTCGGCCAGCGCGTCGATGGCGACAGCCTCGTCGTCGGTGGCGATCTGGATAACGCAGACCTTCGGCCAGAACGTTGTTTCCCTAAGGAATTCCGTATCGACGGTCACGAATTCGTGGCGCGAAAAGCGGGCGCAGGCCGAGGCGAGGTCTTCCGTCGTGGCGATCAGGGTCATCCATTTCGCCTATATCCGACTCGCCGCCGACTGGCGAGCGCTGTTTGTGCGGAGCGGCAAAAAGGCGCGTTAAGCCGGAAGAAACCATAATTTGGTCAATTCATCCGGTCAGTGCGTTCGTGATCCCGAGGATTTCCGTGGCCTATCTCGATCCACCGCCGTTTCCGGCTCCCGTCGTCGTCCTGAAGGACGTCGGCGGCGTCGTGTCGGACTACGAGGCGCGGACGGAGCAATATCGCCGCGAGGGCCGCGAGGTGCGGCTACATGAATGCCGCTCCGCCTGCACCATGGCGCTCAGCCTGCCCAACGTCTGCGTCTATCCCACGAGCGTCCTGAAAGTCCACAAGGCCTATGACTGGAATACAAAAGTCCGGGACGAGGGCGTGTCGGCCCAACTTTTCGCCGCCTATCCCGAGGCGGTGCAGGCGCGGCTGGGCGGCCTGACGACGGAGTATCGCGCCCTGACGGGGGTGGAACTGATCGGCCTTGGCGTGCGGGACTGCAACGCCGACCAGATCCAGATCGCCCGGGCCAAACCGTCCCCCGCCCCGTCCAGGGCGGGGTCCGACCTGTTCGGAACAATTCTGGCGGCTCTGACGCCCAGCGGAGCCCATACACAGGCCTCGGCGCCCAGCGCCGCCTTCGCGCCGGTCCAGGTAGCGTCGGCCCTTCCAGCCCCGCGGGAAGCCACGGGCGACATCCCCGTGCCGCCGGCAAGACCAGCCGACCTCGATGCCGCTCCAGTTGTCGTCGCCGAGGCGCAGACGGCGAACATTCCGTTGCCGCCGCGCCGCCCGGCGGATTTGGCGCCGCGGGCGACCGGTCTGCCGAAGCTGATTTCGGGCGCGCAACCAACGCTACCCTATGGCGTGCTGTCCTACACGTCGTTCGGGCGCTGAGCGCTCGCCTAAGGCAATTCGTAGCCGGCGGCGGTTTCCGCCTCGATCGTCTTGCGCACGGCGGGCCGCGCCATGACCCGCGCGAAATGCGCGTCGAGGCGCGGGAAGGTTGCGCCTTCGGACTTCAGCCATTCATGGTTGCGCCAGAAGAGGCGGAACAGGTGAATGTCGGCGATCGAATACTTGCCCAGCGCCCAGTCCCGCGCGCCGAGCCTCTGGTCGGCGGCCGTGAACGCCTCGACCGCGTCCTTGAGGCCGCGACGGCGCGAGGGATGCAGCGTCGAGGCGACGAAGGACATCCACGAAATCGCCCGCGCCTCGGTCTCCAGCGTGGCGTCCGGCAGCAACCCGGCGGCGGGAAATTTTTTCGCGAGATAGAACAGGATCGCCGCGACCTCGGTCAGCGGCTCGCCATCGACCACGAGCGTGGGAACCTTACCCTCGGGATTGATGGCGAGATAGTCGGGCTTGCGCTGTTCCTTCTTCGCGAAGGACAGCGCTCTGGCCTCGAACGGCGCGCCGATCTCATGCAGCGCGATGTGCGGCGCCATGGAGCTGGAGCCGGGCGCGAAGTAGAATGTCATCAAGGCGTCGCTTCCCTTTGTCGGGCGACGACATTACCACTTAAGCGGATTTCGCCAATTGGCCATGGCGCGCGTTGTCTTTATCCCCCCCAGCTTGCCAGCAGGACAAGCACGACGACGATCAGGCCGACGCACCAGGCAAGTGTCCGGAGGAACCCGTGATACGTCCTCAGATGTTCCTCGAAATCCTTGTCGTCTCGCCTGTTGTCCAGCGCCTCAATGGCCATGGCCGCCTCCTTCCGGTTAGGGATCACGAGGATCGCGGGACGGAAGGAGTTAAGATGTAAATGGCGTTTTTAGGCGGGAAATCCGGTATCTTCGTGAAATCGCGTGGATTGGATCACGCTGCAGACTTTGAATCCCACGCGGGCGTCACCGCTTCGCCGGAAATCGTGAAACGTCGCATCAGGCGCCGCTCGGTCTTGGGGAAATCCGTGCGGGCGTGGATGGAGCACAGGTTGTCCCACATCAGCAGATCGCCCGGCGCCCATTTGTGCGTGTATTTGACCTCCGCCGCCTCGGTATAGTCGTAGAGTTCGTCGAGGATTTTCTCGCTCTCGGCCTGACTCATGCCTTCAATCACGTGGCTCATCAGTCGGCTGACATAAAGCGCGCGCCGACCCGTCTCGGGATGCCGGATTACCATGGGCTGCCAGGCGTGCTTGACGTCGTCCACGGGCACGGCGGAGAGATCGAGCCGGCGATCCTGGACCTCGTCGAACGCCTGCAAAACCCGGCGTCCCTCGATGGCGTCCTTCAGCCGTTTCGGAAGGTTGTCGTAGGCCGCGTACATGTTGCAGAACATGGTGTCGCCGCCGGTTTTCGGCACCTCGATCGAATAGAGAAACGAGGCGCGATTGGGCGTCGCGGAATAGCACATGTCGTGGTGGAACCAGAGTTCGCCATCGGGCAGGACGCCAATCGGCTTGCCGTCCTGCCGGATGTTCGACACCAGCATGGAATCGGAATTGTAGTCAGGCCCCTCGAAGGCGCGCGGCCGTTTGGTGGGCAGGGCGCCGGCGCGTACGCCGATCGTCCCGAACAGGGAGCAGAAGGCGCGCTGCTGGTCCTTGTCGAGGTTCTGGCCGCGAAACAGCATCAATCCATTGCCGTCGTGCTGCCAGGCGTGGCGCAGATCGCGGGCAATCGAGGGATCGATGGCGCGCGACACATCGAGACCGCGAATCTCGACGCCGATGGCCGGCGAAACCTTGTGAATCGTGAAGTCCATGGCGTTTCCTCGCGGCATTGGCATTTGTTGCCGGCAAGACTAGCAGCGCGCCGCTGCGCCCGCCAAGGGTTTATCGCCGGGCCTGTCGCCGATGCGGCGCCCGATCAGCGTGGTTTGGACGGCGGGGCCGGCGCGCGCAAGATGGCTTCTCGGCCGGCCTTGCGCCGTCCGGCTTGCGCGGCTATAGCAGCGCCTCTCGGCAACGCCGCTACGCGCCCTTCGTCTAGCGGTCCAGGACGTCGCCCTCTCACGGCGAAAACAGGGGTTCGATTCCCCTAGGGCGCGCCAATGATATCATTGGATTGATTGAAATTTCGTCCGGGACGTCCAAAAAAGTTTGATTGATGGGCGTGGGTACGCGATGGCTCTTGAAGCAGGACCCGCCGGGCGGTCGCGCCGAGGAGCAAATATAGTCCGCTGCGGCGATAAGTATTTTCCGACCCTATCCGGAAGCCTGGAAGGCCATATGCTTGTCCCTTTCCAGACACGCGAACCGGACGAAGATGATGGATTGCTCATTCGCTGCGGACATCACGGGCGCCTGGACCGCTGGCGGCGTTCCGGCCTCGCCAAACGCACCGCCTGAGCCGGAAATGCCGCCGCCGGTTCCGCAGCCGTTTTATCCGGATCGACCGTCGGAACCACAGCCTGTCCCCGCGCGCGAACCTGAATCGCCGCAGGAGGCGCCCTACAACGAACCGCCAGTTGAGATACCGAACGAACAGACCGCCCGATTTGCCTCAATCAACGCCGCCGGCAAACCATCGGGACCGACGTTTACGCGGGAGACGCTCCAATGAAAGACAGACCTTGGCGCCGCGTGGCGCATGGATGGACCATGCCGGTTGTCGCATTCGCTCTCGGCGTGATCGTGGCGGCGGGGGCCCTGGCCGATGCATCCCCCATTGGTGTCTGGGTGCGGGACAATGGCGGCTTGCGCGTCCGCGTCGCACGCTGTGGCGCGAACCTCTGTGGGGTCATCATTCGGGAGGATGACAAGACCTCTCCCGCGAGGGTTGGGCAACACGTGCTCTCCGGCATGACGCCCAGCGGCCCAAACACCTGGAAGGGCACCGCGTCAAATCCCAAGAATGGCAAAAGCTATGAGGGAACAATGACCCTGTCGGGGAACACGCTGACGACGGACGGTTGCGTGCTGGGTCTGATCTGCGAAAGCGTCTCATGGACCCGCGCCAAGGGGCGCTGATGCCGACGACCATTCGCGCGCGCCAGGGATGGCCGGTCGCGGACAAGTCGGCGAATTGTTGGAACCAGCGCGATCAGACTGCTTCGTCGCGACCGTCCGAGAACGCCAGAAGCCGCGCAATCCCTTCGTGATTATAGCCAACTTCATTCTGGTAATCGCCGATGACCAGCGCGATGGCCTCGCGGACCTGCGGCCACGATATCGGGTCTGATCCGCCCCCATTGAATTGGTCCACCTGAAAGTATGTCTTTGGACATGGAAAGGGAGGACCGAAATGCCAAGAAAGAGACCGACACCGGAGGAGATCGTCGCGAGGTTGCGCCAGGTCGATGTATTGACATCGCAAGG
>CAISJZ010000025.1 GCA_903885755.1 uncultured Hyphomicrobiales bacterium
CATCACCGGCGGCGAAAACGGAACGCTCGCGGGAATAAGGCCGAAGAAGCCGAGATCCCAGGTCAGATGAAACCCGAACATGCCAACGAGCGCGCAGCCGCGCAGCGCGTCGATGGCGGGGATGCGGGCAGCCGGGGCGATCCGGCGGCCGCCTTCGGGCGAGGGCGGAGCAAGGGAACCCGTCAAATCTCGTCCTCGACGAGATCGTCAATTCGGGTTCGGAGCGCGCGAGCCAGACGCTTGAATAGCGCTGGATCGCCCTTGCGCTTGCCGCCTTCGAGCCCGGACAGGTATTGCTGCGAAATCCCAGCGGCCTCGGCCAACGCCTGTTGCGTAAGGCCACGCTTTTGACGCCAGAACGCCAACGGCGTTGGCGCGGCCAGGGCCGCCTTCACCTCATCCTTGGTCAGGAGTTCCTGTTCGCCGCGCGCGATTGATCCCCTGGTCATTTCCGCGTCAGCTTTGTCAACCGCCTCGCTCAGGTCATCGAAAGCCTCCTGGGTCATGACGACGAGACGTTCGCCGCCCGGCGTTGTCATGGTGGAATGTGAAATACGCGTCATCCGCCAATCCTCAATTATAGATCGCTCCGCGCGGGCCAATGCGCAGCACGATGATTTCCATGGGCGTTTCCTCGAAAATCGCGCGGAAATCGCCAATTCTGATTCGTTTGTAACCGGAGCCAACGAGCCCGGTCACATCGCCAGCGCCCGAAGCCGCGTAGCGCTCGATCTTGTCCATGATCCGCGATGCTGCGTTGCGATGCCTGCGCAAATCGTTCAGGGCATCCTGCGAGTAAGAAACAGCCTTCAAATAAAATACTTCAATATGAAGTTTTATCAATAAAAAAAATTACATCATTTTGTGGTTTTCCGCCTCTTCAAAACCGCCCTACGAATTCATTTCCCCGGCTTGTCCGAAAATTTGCCGAACACCATGTCGGGCGCGGACAAATTATGATTCGACGGCGTCACGCGACCAGCCCAGAGCTCGGTCACATCGCCGCCCTTCCAGGGCAGGATCGGCGATTCGCCCCAACCTTCGCCGCCCTTGGTCCGCCACGCCACGCGCGACACATCGGCGTTGAATTCGGTCACGTACATCGAGCGCATCGCCGCGAAGGGCAGATTGCCGGGCATGGCGCCGGAGTAGGAAACCTCCAGTGAAATGCCCGAGGATTCGATTGCGTTGACCCTGATTTTCGCGGAACCCCCGCGCGCGAATTGCAGCGTGAAGGTTTTGGTCCGCGGATCGAAATCAATGCTCTTGAGATCGACGATGGGGCGCCCCTGCGTCTCGACCGGGCCAATCAGAAACGACGAGCCGTAGGCCGTCCAGCGCATGTCGCCAAAGGTTAGCGGACGCGCGCGCCAGTAACCATCGGGCGGATAAAACACCAGCACTTCCTCGGGACGCTCGCGATAGCGCACCCACAGTTGCACCAGATGTAGTCCATTCTCGACGTGGTCGCCGACGCGAACCGGCGTGTTCGCCGGGCGCCAGAACGAGGGGAAGGTATAGCCGGTCAGCCACATGTCCGGCGTCTCGAAGAAGGTCACGCGGCGCGAGTTGTCGGCGTGGAACGCCGGGTCCGTCGTCATGTCGCAGGAGGAAAAATCAGGGGCGTAGCGGTCGGTCTGGATCATGCCGATATAGGCGGGATGCACGGCCTGAATGCGCAGGCTTCGGACGGCGGGCGAGGTAAACTCCAGCGCGACGTTATCTTTTTCCGCGCAAAGCACCGGCGCGCTCTTGTTGGCGACGGAAACCGCCAGTTCATTGGGATCGATATTCTGCTGCGCGAAGGCTGGCGCGACAATGGCGGCGAGGGCGAAAGCGGCGAGAAAAATGCGCTTCATCATGCGGTTTCCAAGGGCTGGCGTTGCGATGGTCATGATTGAAATTTCAGATGGCTTCCACATCAATATTCGTTTCTTTAACGGCGGCGCCGGCATGCTCGATCCGGTCGCCATCGAGCGCCGCGTCGAGAAGATCAAGGATCGCGGGTCGCGTGATTTCCTCGGGGATCGCGCACAAGCCAAGCCGCGCGAGACCACGACCGCTGGCCGGCGACGCCGTCAGCATGGCGAAGGGAATGGCGACGAGATAGCCAAGCGTCAACGGCAGCGACAATGCAATGAGCGCGGGCGCGAGCCATGCCGCGCAGCCAATGACGAAACAGCCAAACAGCGTCTGCGGCCATAGACCGCGCGAGGCGAACGACAACGACAAGGCGTGAACGTCGCGCGCCTGACCACTCCAGACCACGGACTGGCCAAACAACAAACCGACGATGAATAGGCTGGTGCGCAACGTCGTCGAGGCGCCGAGCAGAAACGAGAAGGCCAGTTCGGTCAGACAGCCCAAGGTAAACCGCGCCGCGCCGCCATATCGCTTCAGCCCCCCGGGCGTCAGCGCGATATCGAGGAAGCCGGCGAGTTTCGGCGCGAGATACATCAGCAAAAACACGACGTAGAGCCCGGCCGCGGAAGCCGCGGGGAAAACGGACAGATCCTTGCCGTCGAGGGGCTTCAGCGCGCACAACAGAATGATCAACGTCCACGCCGGCACGCCGACGAACATCATTATCGCCCAGACGAGCTGAAAACGACTCATGGGGAGCAGACCGGGCAGGCCCACAAGTTTGAGATATTGCAGGTTGCCCTGACACCAGCGCAGGTCGCGGCGGGTGAATTCGGGCAACGTCGGCGGGTTGTCCTCGTAGCTGCCGCACTCAACGGGAAGCACGCGCGCCTCGAATCCGGCGCGCCGCATCAGCGCCGCCTCGATCTGGTCATGACTGAGAATGGGCCCGCCAAGCGGCGGGCCGCCAGGCAGGGTCGGCAGGTCGCAGGCTTCCAAGAATGGCCGGATTCGCACCAGCGCGTTATGCCCCCAGAAAGGGCCACAATCGCCCGCCCACCACGCGCTGCCCATGGTGTAGGGCCGCATGCCGTGGCGCATGCCGAACTGGAAAATCCGCGCGAAGGCGGATGTTGACGGCGCGCCAACGACGAGGCTCTGCAAAATCCCGAGCCGGGGATAGGCCTGCCCGATCCGCGTCAGTCTAAGAATGGTCGGCCCGTCCATCAGGCTGTCGGCGTCGAGCGGGATCATGAACTCATAGGCCGGGCCCCAGCGGCGGCCGAAATCGCGCAGATTGCCGGCCTTGAAGCCCTCGTTGTCGTCACGGCGGCGATAGGAAATCCGCGCGGCGTCGGAGCCCGCCCGCGCGCGCCATCGCGCGAATTCGGCTTCCTCCTCGCGCGCGACGGCGGGATCATCGCTGTCGCTGAGAACGAACCAGCCGAAACGCGCGCCCTCGCCCGTGGCGTCGACGCTATCCTTGACCGTCTGCAGTCGCGCGAAGGCCCGCGCCGGGTCCTCGTTGCGCAGGGTCATCAGCACGGCGACGTCCACGCCGAGCGGCGTTGGTTTATCGCCCGCCGCCGCGAAAGGCGCGACGCGCTCCATGGGGTCGCGCGCGCCATGCAGCAGCCAGAAGCCAACCGCGGCGTTCCAGACGCCCAACACGCTCCACGGCGCGGCAATGGCGAAACAGGCGAAAATCAGCGCGTCGATCACGCTCCAGCCGCCGACCGACAGGATCGAGCCCAGCCAGCCCAGCAAGCCGAGATAGACGACGCTGGTGGCGCCCGCGGAAATCGCCCGGCGACGCGTCAGCATGGCCCGGCTTTGCAAGCCGGTGGGCGTCAGGGCCTTGCGGGGGAGCGGGGGCGTCGCGGCTGTCATGTCGCGCTATGAGGGTGGGCGCCGTGGCGTTCGGGCGCGCGATGGCGTACTGGCGTCAGCTATAGAGGGCGAAGCGATGGCGGTCGAGACGAAAAAGCCGGTGGACGCGCGGGCGCTATGGTACGTGGGCCCGCAACAAGCGGAAACGCGCCCGGCGGCGATCGCCGCGCCGGAGCCCGACACCGCGCTCGTGCGCATGACCTGGAGCGCGATCAGCCGGGGCACGGAGCGGCTGGTGTTTTCCGGCCGCGTGCCGGAATCGGAATTTTCGCGCATGCGCGCGCCCATGCAGGACGGGGATTTCCCGTTCCCCGTCAAATACGGCTATTGCGCCGTCGGCGTCGTCGAGGAGGGCCCGCCGGAGTGGCTCGGCCGGAATGTGTTCAGCCTGCATCCGCATCAAACCCTGTTTCGCGCGCCGCTGCAGCGCCTGACCCGCCTGCCGGCCGGCCTGCCGCCACGCCGCGCCACCCTCGCCGCCAACATGGAAACCGCGCTCAACGCGCTCTGGGATTCCGGCGCCGGACCGGGCGACAGGATCGTCGTCGTCGGCGCGGGAATCATCGGGCTGCTGGTTGGTTATCTTGCCGCCCGCCTGCCCGGCGCTGAAACCACGATCGTCGATATCGACCCTGCTCGCGCGAGCAACGCCCGGGGGCTCGGGATCGCCTTCGCGCCGCCGGACGCCGTTCCCCGCGCGGCGGATGTGGTCTTCCACGCCAGCGCCAGCGCGGCGGGCCTCGCGCAGG
>CAISJZ010000026.1 GCA_903885755.1 uncultured Hyphomicrobiales bacterium
ATTTTGCTCACTAGCTGAGCTACGGATTTGGCTTTGGCTATATCCTGCGAAGATTGCGCTTGCAATTGTGAGAACGAAGTTGCGCCGGCGGTTTCGGCTATTGCCTGACCGATCAAACCGCCGCCAACTGAGCAGGGCGAGACGAGCGCGACTACGATGGCCACCTTGGCCGGAAACGAAATACGCAATGCTACAACTCCATCAACGCTTACAGAATAACATTTTAAGACTAGTGGAAAAGCATGATTTCTTCAAAAAGGCAAGGGATGTAGCCTCATGGCGCATCGCCGCCATCCACCGCGCCGTCCAAAACGTTCGCTTTCCCACCCACACGTCGTTCAATCGGGCGACGGCTGGAACGCAACCCGCCTCACGCCTTGCGGCGCCAGGCCCCTGCGGCGGGACTTGCGCGTTTCCAGACCGCCAAGGCGGTCGCGCGGGTCCGCCGCCTATACCGGCAGGACGACCACCTTCGTCTTGACCGACGTCCGCGAATAGAGGTCGATCATGTCCTGACTGAGGAGGCCGGTGCAGCCGCTCGTCAGGTTGGTCCCGATCGTCTCGGGATCGCTGGTGCTGTAGATCGTGTAGAGCGTGTATTTGCCGTTCTGGTAGAGATAGAGCGTGCGGGCGCCGAGCGGATTGTCGAGGCCCCCGGGCATGCCGCCGGCGTATTTGGCCGCCTCCGGCTGACGCTTGATCATCTCCCTCGGCGGCGTCCAGACCGGCCATTCCGCCTTGCGCCCGACATAGGCGTCGCCGCTCCACAGGAACCCTTCGCGGCCGACATTGGCGCCATAGCGGGTGGCGTTTCCGTCGTCCTCGACGCGGTAGACGTAATACTTGCCGGGATCGACGATGATCGTGCCCGGCGCTTCCTTGGTCTCGTAGCGCACCGTCCGGCGGTAGTATTTCGGATCGATCTTGCTGACATCGACCGCCGGGATCGGGAATTTCTTGTCCGGCACCGGCCCGTAGAGCGCCTGCGCCTCGGCGAGGCTCATGCCGTCGGTTGTCGCGCAACCCGTCAGCCCCAGCGCGCCGAAACCGGCGGCGGACCCGAGCAGAAAAGACCGGCGGTTGAGAAACCCCGACCGAGCCGCCTCGTCCATCTCGCCGGATTCGGCGATTGCACTTTCCAGGATCATGATTGGAGCTTCTCCTGTCGCGGCGCCCGACCAGAGAATACTCCGGTACACATACGCTGAACGCTATACCGAGCCAATATTGCCGTCATACGGCTCGATTGGCAAGTTCGGGCCTTCGCCGCGCCGGGGTCGCCATGCGCCGCCGGCGCTCCTCCAGCCTCACGCGCGGCGGCGCATCAAGCCCCTGCGGCGAGGCTGGGAAGGCTCCAGATCGCCAAAACGGTCGCGCAGGTCCGACAGCGACTGACGCGCCGCGACCAGCGCCGGCGCGACGGCCGGCGCGGGCGTCGAGTTGGCGCCCGGACGCACGGACTGGACCTCCAAAAAATGGATGCCGACGTGGGCGTCCTTGCGCCAGATGAATTCGGACACGATCTCCTGGCCGTCCTCGTCGAGCTTGAGGACGAAGCGATGGGGAACGCTGACGCTGGGGTCGACCTCCAGCCGCGCGCCGCTCGTCGATGAATCGATCATGACAACGGGAACGATCTTGCCGTCGGGAAAAACCATCCGGCCATCGACACGCGTCGCCTCGCGCTTGCCAAGGCGGCGATCCGTTTCGGGTTGCATCGTCCGGCTCCCGGAAAATCCCTGCTGAAATGATCTCCAGATTGCCGGAAATTCGTTAAAATGCCTTACCCAAGGGAAGGATCGCCGGGCGAATGACCCGCGACCTTCCCCCGCGCCGGCCAACGTGCTCTGTTAACCCGCAAAAATGGAGGAACGCATGAGGCGGCGCGATTTTCTGGCGCTTGGCGCGAGCGGCGCGCTGTGCGGCGCGGCTTTGGCGCAAGGCTATCCCGACCACCCGATCCGACTGATCATACCCTGGGCGCCGGGCGGGGTGAACGACGCCGCCGGCCGGCCCTGGGCGGAAAAGGTGCGGCCCCATCTCGGCACGGTCGTCATCGACAATGTCGCGGGCGCGGGCAGCGTCGTTGGCGCGAGCGCGGCGGCGCGGGCGGCGCCCGATGGCTACACCCTGCTGCTCGGCGGCGGCGCGAGCCAGGTCATCAACCCCATCGCCTCGACGCGGCCGATCTATGACCCCATCCGCGATTTCGACCCCGTCGCGATCCTGTCGATCAGCGGCGTCGCCATCGCCGTGCATCCCTCGACCGGCTTCGCGACCCTGCAAGACCTCCTCGATTTCGCGAAAAAAAATCCCGGCGCGCTCTCCTACGGGTCGCCCGGCATTGGCTCGGCGGCGCATCTGGGCGGGGAAATGTTCAAGTCGCTCGCCGGACTGCGCGATATCGTCCATGTGCCCTATCGCGGCGGCGGGCCTGCGTTGGCCGATCTCGTCGCCGGCCAGATCAAGATGGCGGCGCTCAACGTCACCGGCGAAATTCTGAGCCTCTATCGCGCGGGAAACATCCGCCTGCTGGCGATCTCGACGCCCCGGCGCATCGGCGCCGCGCCCGATCTGCCGACCGGCGAGGAGGCGGGAGTGAAGGGTTTTGTCGCGCTGAATTTCGCCGGCGTCTTCGCGCCCGCCCATTCGCCGAGGGAAGCCATCGAGAAGATCGCCGCGGCGACGCGCGCGGCCATGGCGGACAAGGATTATCTCGCCATCCTTGCGGCCTCGGGCTTCGAGCCTTCGCCCGACACAAATCCGCAGGCAGCGGCGCGTTTCGTCAACGACGAAATCGCGCGGTGGAAGCCGATCATCAAGGAGATCGGCTTC
>CAISJZ010000027.1 GCA_903885755.1 uncultured Hyphomicrobiales bacterium
CCTGCGCGACGGACAGGTCGTCGAGCTCCCCTGAAAATTCGCCGCGTTAATCATAACCGCCATTGACTTTTGGAGGTGTAGAAATCGCACTTGAAAATAGAACAAAAATAGAACAATATAGGTTCATAGGATGAATATAGGGGAGATGCATATGTTCCGAACAATTCTCACTGACGCCTTTGAGCTTGCCTCTCTTGGTGCCTTCCTGACCATGATCGCCTGTCTCGCCAAGGCCATTGGCGGGGTGTGATGGCGTTGCTGATTGGCGAGGCGATATTGACGCCGACAATCGCCGGGTCTCTCTGGCTCCATCCACGCGCCTGGGTGGTCGGGAGGTTCTAATGAAATTCGCAATTGTCGCGGTGATCGTGTTTTTGGCCAGCGCGCCGGCGCGAGCCCAAGAACTAGCTCCCCGTCAGGCGGCCTTGCCGGGCGTCAGCCTGCGATATGTCGATGGCGGCGGTCAGGGGATCCCCGTCATTCTCCTGCACGCGAATACCGGAACCATCGAAAGCTGGGGCAGCCAGATCGCCGCCCTGAGCGGCGCGGGCTATCGCGTCATCGCCTTCGATCGCAGGGGGTGGGGCGGAAGCATTCCCGAGCCCGCCAGCGGTCCTCAACCCGGCTCGGTGGCGGGCGATCTCGACGCTTTGGCGGATATCCTCAAACTCGACCGGTTCGATCTCGTGGGCGTCGCTGGCGGCGGTTTCGTCGCGCTCGATTACGCCGCGTGGAAGCCCGATCGTGTCCGCGCCATGGTGGTCGCCGCGACATCTGGGCAGATGACGGAACCGGAAATGAAGGAGTTTTCCGCGCGCATCGAATTCGCGGGCTTTCGCGCCCTGCCGCCCGTCCACCGCGAGGTCGGGCCGTCCTATCGAGGCGGCAACCCCGAGGGAACCAGGCGCTGGATGGACATCGAGGAACAGGCGCAACGCCCGGGCGCGCCGGAGCAGAAATTGCGAACGCCTAACACCTACGCCAAGATCGCGGCGATCCCGACGCCGACGCTCGTTCTGGCGGGAGACGCCGACATGGTTTCGCCGCCTGAAATGATGCGTCGCTGGTCGGCCCATCTGAAAAACCACGAGTTCGATTTCGTGCCCGACGCCGGTCACTCCATCGCATGGGAGCAACCGGACACGTTCAACAAAAAAGTCCTCGAATTTTTCGCGCGCCATTGAACGCGCGGAGGCCGACTGGTTAACGACGAACCAATCCGTCGTTTCGAATTGTCGACTTATTCCGGTAAAAACCGCAATGTCGCTGGATTAATGTCCTTCCCCAAGGTCAGGTCATGGGGATGCACATGAGTGAGTTGATGCGTGAAGCCGGTTTGAGCGACATTGATCCGAATTTGCTGGAAGAGGCCTTCCGCCGCGCCTGCAAGGCGCCGCTGAACGAGGGCGTCGATCAACAATCGTTGCTTATGGCTATCCTCGAGGAAGCGCGCCGCGGCACCCGCCACATGCATGGTCTCGTTGGAGCGGCCTCGCGATTGAGCCTGGCTGCGTAGTTCGCGACAGACGTCGCCGGGCGCGGTTCGGCGCGGTCGCGCGCCAGCGCCCCCGGTGGGGAGCTCAATATCAGTCGAGAATTAGTGGAAATTGGCTCCCCGAGCAGGACTCGAACCTGCGACAATTCGATTAACAGTCGAATGCTCTACCAACTGAGCTATCGGGGAACGCGCGTCGCGCCGGGGGCTAATAGCAAACCGCCACGCCCTTGCAAAGCGGTAATCCGCCTTCGGCGCCATATTGTCGCTTTGCCCACGAAATACCAATTGTCGCCTTGCCGTCGCGCCCGAACCTTTGCTATGAGGCGCGACCGCTCGTTCTGGCGAAAGCCAGATCGAGGCCTCGTGGCGGAGTGGCTACGCAGAGGACTGCAAATCCTTGTACGGGGGTTCGATTCCCTCCGAGGCCTCCAAATTTCCATTGTTGCATTTTGAGCGCCGCAAGGCGTCGTCAACGCGCGCCGGAATCATTCCGCGCGAGCGTCCGCTCACATCCCGTCGCGCCTGATCGGTCGGCATTCGCTAGCGCGTCGCGCAACTCGTCAATCTCCGCGCGCTCCATGGCGGCGCCAGAAAACAGTTTGCCGACAAGTTCCCGCAGACGTCGCGTCATCGCGGTGGAAGCGCGTGAGTACCTACGCGCGATTTCGTGCGCCAGCGGGTCCAACCGCAGTTCTGCCTTGGCCACGTCCGTTTCGTCGTAGTCCCAATCCGCGAGATCGACTGGTCCAAGCATTTCAGTGTCCAAAAATAAATCGTGCAATGCAGCAAACTTATGCCCGGATCGCGATTGCAGCAATGCGGCAATTGGACGATCCATCGATCCGGCGCGATTTCCGGTGGCGCAAGCCGCTGATTTCCTAAGTCTAAAATCGTCGCAAAATTTCGGATACAAGGCCGGCGCGCCGCTGAATTGAAAGGCGTCCCGCCAGACCGCCCACTCCCGGCTCCCGCCTCATCCGTATACAAATTCTTCAAATCCACCGGAGTTTCATCGATCAAATTGACCGGATTGTAAGAATCCGGGGTCCAGTGTGGCCTTGTCGATAATAAGCCCAGATCCGAAAAAGCCGTTCATGTTCAAGAACCTCCTCCTCTTTCCGCTGCGTCTGTCCGCTGTCGTTGGGCTCCTGGCGGCCTGCCTCGCGGTGGACGCCTACAGGAAGGCCTGTCCCTTTGATCCGGACAAGTCGAAGCCAGGCAGGACCGCGATCGACCGGCGCGAGCCTGGCATGCGACGGATGGCTTATCTCGGGGTTTTGGCCCTTTCGTTGGTTGGTTGCACGATCGTCGCCCTGGCGCGGTTGCATCGGGTCTGACATCGGTATCTCGACTGTTGAATCAAATGGGCTCCGGTTTTCGCCGGAGCCCGTTTTGCGCTTGCCTCGATCGCTCAAGCCGCGCGGTGCTTGCCCTTGAAGTGCGGAGCGACCTCGCGCATGAAGCGGTCCATTTCATCCTTGACCTGCTGGTGGTTCTTCATGCCGACGTTGAAATAGAGGATGACCTCCTCGACGCCAGCGGCTTCGACCTGCTTCAGGGTCTCGGTAATCTGGGCTGAGTTGCCCATGAGAACGGCATTGGAATTGAGGTCCTTGGCCTGGGCCTTCTGAAGCCGCTCAACCATGTCGACCATGTAGAGATAGCTTTTGGGAGCGGTCGCGCGATCGCCGGGCAGGGCGGGGATGACGCATTCCTTGTAGTAGCGAATCTGGCGCTCGCGCGCCGCCGCCTCGCTCTTGTCGTCGTCAAAGAAGTGAATGAAGAAGCTGCACATCAGCTTCTTGCGTGGCTTGCCGTACTTGCCGCAAGTGTCCTCGTAGAGCTTGTTGACATCGGCGAGGCCGCCGAAGGTCATCACCGCGGCGAAGGGCGCGACGATGAGACCGCAGCCAAGCCGGCCAGCGAGTTCGATGGACGGCTTCGAGAAGGACGCGACATAGGCGGACATCGGCCGCTGCACCGGCATCGGCGTGATTTCCAGGTCCTCGAACTGGTAATGCTTGCCCTTGTGGGTGATGGGACCATCCGCCGCCCAGAACTTGGTGACGATTTCCATGCCCTCTTCAAAGATTTCCTGATTGTTGGCGAAGTCGCCGCCAAACGGAATGTATTCGCGCTCGTCGTAGCCGCGGCCGGCGGCGAAATCGACGCGCCCGCCGCTGATGAGATCGAGCGTCGCCCAGGCTTCCGCCACGCGGATGGGATGATGGATCGGCAGGACCGACACGGCCGGCGCGAGGCGGATCGTCTTGCTGCGCGCGGCGAGATAGGACAGCAGCAGATCGGGGCAGGAGTTCACGCCGAGTGTCGAGAAATGATGCTCGCCGATCCATGCGGAATGATAGCCGAGCTGATCGGCATGAAGGGCCTCGGCAAGGATGTCGGAGACAAACTGGTTCGGGGTGCGGCGATTGTTTTCGTAGTGATTGTCGCTGAGCGTGAAATAGCCGAAATCCATGACCTTCCTCCCCTGTTTGCCAACTATGAAGCCACTTGTTTTATGGCATCAGCCGCGTCCGAGGAAGGGCTGGGCAATCGGCAGCACAAGTGCCTCAAGCATGCAGGTCTCGTCAGGCAGGGATGCCATCAGCACGGCGATCTGCGCGACATGATCGGCAGGCATGGATTCAGCGAGAGGTCGATCTGCCATGCCGGGAACAAGCTCGGTCACTGTCGAGCCGGGGTTCAGCACGCTCACCGTTATGCCATGCGCGCGGCCATCAAGGGC
>CAISJZ010000028.1 GCA_903885755.1 uncultured Hyphomicrobiales bacterium
GATGTCACCACGAAGCGCGTGTTCATGTGGACCGCGGGAACGTTCGGGTTCCAGGGATGTATGATGAGCGATATGCCGGAGGCCCAGAAGCGTGGGTCGGCGTCGGCGCCGGGAATCTGCTTGGCGAATTCGGGCGCGAAGGTCCCATGTACGGTCGAGGCGTGAACGCCGGCCTTCTCGAACACCCGGCCCGTCAGCATCGCCATCGTCCCGCCGCCGCCCGGCTCGCCCGTGTGATCGACGCGCGTCCAGGGTTTGCGCTGGAAGGCTCCCCGCGCCTTTTGGGCCTCGGGATCGAAGGGACCCGCGCAGTCGCGCTCGATCGCCTCCAGCGCCGCGATGATGCGCGCTTGCAGGCCCTCGAAAAACGTCCGCGCGGCGGTCTTGCGGGCTTCCAGCAATTGGCTTGCGGCGGCGTCCGAAGGCATGGTCAAAACTTTCTTCCATCGCGCCAGCCGCGCGCCAAAGCATGGGTTCGCCGGACGTCCCGCGCGACCCGGCCATGAGTTAAACCGTCGGGGCGCGGGGCGCCAGAGGCGTGGCGCCCGAGGGCGAACTGATGATAAGTAACGCCAAATCCCGCCACTGGCGAACCGACCGAGATGACCGACACGACTTACCGTTTTTCCGTCGCTCCGATGATGGACTGGACTGACCGGCATTGCCGGTTCTTTCATCGCCTCATGACTAAGCGCGCGCGGCTTTACACCGAGATGGTGACGACCGGCGCGATCATCCATGGCGATCGGGCGCGGCTGCTCGGCTTTGACGCGGCGGAGCATCCCGTCGCGGTGCAGCTCGGCGGCTCCGATCCAGAGGCCCTGGCGACATCGGCGCGCATCTGCGAGGATTTTGGCTACGACGAGATCAATCTCAACTGCGGCTGTCCGTCAGACCGGGTGCAAAGCGGCGCCTTTGGCGCCCGTCTAATGCGCCAGCCGGCGCTGGTGGGCGACTGCGTCGCGGCGATGAAGGCCGCGGTCCGCGTACCCGTCACGGTCAAGTGCCGCATCGGCGTCGATGATCAGGAGCCGCGCGAGGCTCTCTGGGCCATGGCGGAGACGGTGACGAGAGCGGGCGCCGACGCGCTGGTGGTTCACGCGCGCAAGGCCTGGCTCGCGGGCCTGAGCCCGAAGGAGAATCGCGACGTGCCGCCGCTCGATTACCCCCTCGTCCTCAAACTGAAGCGGGCTTTTCCGGCGGTTCCCATCGCCATCAACGGCGGCATTCACACCCTGGCGGAAGCGAAGGCGCTGCTTGGCCCGATCGATGGGGTCATGCTGGGCCGCGCGGCCTATCAGGACCCGGGTCTGCTGCTTGGCGTTGATCCCGAAATCTTCGGGCAGGCCGCGCCGCTATCCTCGCCCTTCGAGGCGCTGGAGGCCTTCATCCCCTATATCGAGGCGCGCCTCGCCGAAGGCGCCCGCCTCGCCGACATGACGCGCCATCTGCTTGGGCTTTTCGCGGGGCTTCCCGGCGCGCGGGCGTATCGGCGCCATCTGGCCAACGAGGCGGTCAGGCGCGGCTCGGGAGTCTCCGTTGTGAGCGACGCCGTGGCGCATGTTTCCCGTTCTGCGCTGGCCGCCTGACAGGCGCACTCACGCAAATGTGTTGTGTCCGGGCCACGGCTCGTGCGCGCGAACACACGCCGCGACATTCTGGCCATCGGCCCCTTGCGGATGGCGGAATCATTTTCATTATGCGGCGGCAACCCATTGACCCAGGGTTAGTCTCTTCGACCCGATCCGTTTCCAACCTGAAAGGCCCACACCAATGCGTCGCCTGAATTTGACGCTCGCCGTCGCCGCAACCGCCCTGATCGGGGCCATCGCGCCGGCCGCCGCGGACATGATGGATATTTTCACGCACCAGCCGCTCGTGCAGCGTCCCGAGCGCCTGGGCGCGGGCGTCGGCATGCCGGGCCAGAGCGCGGTGCCGCGCGAGACCGTGGCCTACAATGGACCTCATGCGCCCGGCACGATCCTGATTTCGACCACCGAGCGTCGCCTGTATTACATCCTGCCTGGCGGCCAAGCGATCCGCTATGGCGTTGGCGTCGGTCGTCCCGGCTTCGCCTGGAGCGGCGCCAAGACCATCACCCGCAAGGCCGAATGGCCTGGCTGGACGCCGCCCTCGCAGATGCTGCGTCGCCGTCCCGATCTGCCGCGCCACATGGCCGGCGGCATCGACAATCCGCTCGGCGCCCGCGCCATGTATCTTGGCTCGTCGCTTTATCGCATCCATGGCTCCAACGAGCCGGGCACGATTGGCCAGGCCGTCTCGTCCGGCTGCATCCGCATGACAAACGAGGACGTCACGGACCTCTACGAGCGCGCCAAGGTCGGCACGCAGGTCATCGTGATGCGCTGAAGCATCGCTTCATCGCCGCTCATTCGCCCGGAACGCCCTTGGCTTCCGGGCGTTTCTGTTTCAGGGCTCGCCCGCGCGGCGGGCGCGTGGAAAGGGCGGCGTCAATGGCCGGGTTCATATCGCGGGTTGGCGTGATCGGCTCGCTGTTGCTGACGCTGGCCTGCCCGGCGGACGCGGCAAGACGACGTGATCGCCCCTCGCCGCCGCCACGCCCAGTCGATCTGGCGCCGACCGCGCCGGTTCAGGCGACGCCTGTCATTCCCCCGGCTTCACCCACGCCTACCGGTTCAACCTGCCTGTCGAGACTGATCGGCGCCGGCGCGGTCGCGCAAGTCGTTCCGGCCCCCTCCACGCCGATCGCCGGCTGCGGCATTGCTTCGCCGGTGCGTCTGTCGTCGGTCACGCTCGCCAACGGAGACGTGGTGACGCTGCCGGACCAACCGATTCTCGACTGCGAATTCGCCACGACGCTGGCGGATTTTCTGCGGGTTCTCGTCGCTCCGCTCGGCGCGGCGACCTTTGGAGCCAAGGTCACGTCGGTCGGCACGGGGCCGGGATACGAATGCCGCGGCCGCAACCGGATGGCCGGCGCCAAGGTCAGCGCGCATGGCGCGGGACTGGCGGCGGACATCACGACAATTGACTTCTCGGACAAACGCCGCGTCTCGGTCGAGCGGCATGACGATCCGCTGGAAGCGACGTATTTTCGGGCCGTGCGCGCCGCCGCCTGCGGCTGGTTCACGACGGTGCTGGGGCCCGGCGCGGACGCGTTCCACGCCAACAACATGCATGTCGACGTGGAACAGCATGGCTCGAAAGCCGATTATCGCATCTGTCAGTAGCGAACCAGCCGCGCATCAGTCCCGGCTGAGGCCCTTGGCCTTGAGTTCGTTGAGGTAGGCGGCCCAGCGTTTTTCACGCCCCAGACCAAGCTCGCGCAGATAACCGAAGCCATAGATTCCGGTCGAGTGGCCGTCGTCGAACACCAGCCGCACCGCGTAATTGCCGGTGGGCGCCACGTCCGTGATGGCGACGCCGCGCTTGCCGTCCTGTGTCGTGCGCTGGCCGGGGCCGTGGCCCTGAACCTCGGCGCTCGGGCTTTCGACCCGCAGGTATTCCGCCGGCAGGTCGAAGGACTGGCCGTCATCGAAGGCGACGACAAGCAGTCGCCCCTTGTCTTTCAGACGAAGTTCGGACGGCCAAGGCGCGGTCGTTGATGCTGGATTTGTCATGTCCTTCCATAGCCTGAAGCGCCCGGGGCGGGAAGTCGCGTCCCGCGCCCCTTCCTTCCCGGGCCGACCATCGCTATATCGGGAGACCAGTAACGGTCAGGCGTCATGACAATCGTCACAAAAAATATCGTCAGCGGGACGGAAGCGGCCCCCCTCGTGGACCCGTTCGGGCGCGCGGTGACCTATATCCGGGTGTCGGTGACCGACCGCTGCGACTTCCGCTGTGTCTATTGCATGTCGGAAGACATGAATTTCCTGCCCAAGCGCGATCTGCTCACGCTCGAGGAACTGGACCGTCTCTGTTCCGCCTTCGTCGGACTGGGTACGCGCAAGATCCGGGTTACGGGCGGCGAGCCGCTGGTCCGGCGGGGCATCATGACCCTGTTCCGCTCGCTGTCGCGGCACCTTGTCACGGGCGCGCTGGACGAGATCACCGTCACCACCAACGGCTCGCAACTCGCCAAACACGCTCAAGAACTCGTCGATTGCGGCGTAAAGCGCATCAACGTGTCGCTCGACACGCTCGACGCGGAAAAATTCCGCGCCATCACGCGCTGGGGCGATCTTGGCAAGGTGATGGAGGGCATCGACGCAGCACAAAAGGCGGGCCTCGCCATCAAGATCAACGCGGTGGCGCTGAAGGGCGTCAACGACGCGGAAATGCCGGCCCTGATCGAATGGGCGCACGGGCGCGGCATGGATATGACGTTCATCGAGGTCATGCCGCTTGGCGATGTCGAGGCGGCGCGCGTCGATCAGTATCTGCCGCTGAGCGTGGCGAAGGCCAGCTTGATGGAGCGCTTCACGCTGGAGCCCATCGACTACCAAACCGGCGGCCCCGCGCGTTATGTGCGTGTGAAGGAGACCGGCGGGCGGCTCGGCTTCATCACGCCGATGACGCACAATTTCTGCGAGGGCTGCAACCGCGTGCGCGTCACCTGCACGGGCACGCTCTTCATGTGCCTCGGGCAGGAGGACGCCGCCGACCTGCGCGC
>CAISJZ010000029.1 GCA_903885755.1 uncultured Hyphomicrobiales bacterium
CGACCGCGCGCTCGGCGGTGTCGAGCCTTGCGCTGGCGCGCGCATAAAGCGGCTCGCGACTCGACAGGATCGCGACAAGCTCCTCCATCGCGGCGCGGTCGTTCGCCATGGGGCGCAGATCGCCCTGTTCGCGCACCCGGCTCATGTGCTGCTCCGGCCGCGCCGTGACCCACACGGTGAAGAACGACGACAACAGAACATCGAAGGTCAGGGGATCGGCGACGATGCCGCCGCCCGTCGCCAGAATGACCGGGCCAGGCTGTTCCATCACCGCGCGCAGCGCCTTCTGTTCGAGACGGCGGTAGCCATCCTGACCATAAAGCTTGAATACCTCCGTCACCGAAAGCCCGGCGGCGCGCTCGACCTCCTGATTGAGTTCGATGAACGTCCAGCCGAGTTTTCGCGCGGCGACCTTGCCCAGCGTGGATTTGCCCGCGCCGCGCAGACCAATCAACGCGACGCGATCGATCACGCCGGATTTCGTCGCTCCTTCGCGCGCGATCGCCGAGCCGCCCTGTTCGCCGCCGAGCGCGCGCCGCGCCGCCTTGATCGCGGCGGGACTGGCGTGCCGGGTCAATTCGCGCAGCAGCGGCCACGCCGCCGGCTGGTCGCTTTCGCCGACCAGATCCTCGAGCGGCGCGCCTGTCGCCCGCGCCACCCGCCGCAGCAGCATGATGGAGAGATTGCCAGCGCCGCTTTCGAGTTGCGCGAGATAGCGCTCGGAAATTCCGGACACCCGCGCCAGCGTCTTGCGCGACATGCCGCGCAGCGCCCGCATACGGCGAACGCGCTGGCCGAGTTCGGCCAGATATTCAGAATCGGGCGGGGCGGCGCCATCGTCCGGCGGGGCTGGGTCATGAGTCATCTGTGAAATAATACATCATTCGCTTGACAATGGGAGAGGCTTTGTGATTTTCATGCATTTTAATTCATAAGGAGGGTCGTCCATTGGCCAGTCAGGCCTTTCGGACGCGCGCAAGCGCTTTATGGTTCAGGTTGCGGAGATCGCATCGTCGATCGCCGGGCGCCCCCTCGATTCCGATCTCCAGACCTTTCTGCGAACGACCTACCCCGATCACGGGCCGGCATTTCATGACCTTGAACAACTCATCGCGACCGGAGTCGCGGAAGGCTGGCTATGCCAGCGCGAAGCCGGCGGCATTCGCTTCGGGCGCGTTGTGAAGCCCGGCGGCGAGGCCGGACGGTTCAGCGTCGATGTCGTGCTGATGGACGATATCAGGGGGCCGCATCACGCTCATCCCCAGGGCGAGATCGGCATGATCCTCCCCGTCGAGGGCGCGCCAATGTTCGATGGCCATCCGCGCGGCTGGTATGTCTATCCCCCCGGTTCCGATCACTGGCCCACTGTATCGGGCGGCAAAGCGTACGTTCTGTATCTGTTGCCCGAAGGGGCCATTGAATTCACCGGACGATAAGGCGGTTTTCAAGCGAGTGAAAACCGGTTCACGGCGGCAAAGCGCTCATAATGAAGAGCCAGCCGCCAGGGAGGGAACAAAAATGGCGACGACGGATACCTACAATGCCTGCGCCGATCTGCTCGATCGCAACGTCGCGGAGGGGCGTGGCGGCAAGCTCGCCTATATCGATCCGGATCGCTCGGTCACCTACGGCCAGTTGCAAGACCAGAGCGGCCGCGTCGCGGCGCTGCTAAAGCGCCTCGGTCTGCGGCGCGAGGATCGCGTACTGATGATCATGCTCGATACCGTGGACTGGCCCGCTGTTTTTCTCGGCGCCATCCGCGCCGGAATCGTGCCGATCCCGGTCAATACGATGCTCACTTCCGAGCAATACGCCTACATGCTCGCGGATTCGCGCGCCAGGGCGCTGTTCGTCTCGAACGCCCTGCTGCCCGCGGTCAAACCGGCGCTCGCCGCATCGAAGAACCTTGCGCATATCGTCGTCGCCGACGCGGATGACGGCGAGGGCATGATCGGTCTGACAAAGGCGCTGGCGGCGGAGACGCCTGATCTCGCGCTCGCGCCGACCCATCCCGACGAGACCGCCTTCTGGCTCTATTCCTCGGGCTCCACCGGCAACCCCAAGGGCGCGCGCCATGTGCACACGAGCCTGATGTCGACCGCGACCACCTATGCGAAAACCACGCTCGGCATTCGCGAAGACGATGTTGGCTATTCAGCGGCAAAGCTGTTCTTCGCCTATGGTCTCGGCAACGCCCTGTCGTTTCCCCTGTCGGTTGGCGCGACGACGATCCTCAATCCGGGACGCCCGACTCCCACGGCGGTGTTCGATCTGTTGGAAAAGCACCAGCCGACGATTTTTTATGGCGTTCCGACGCTCTTCGCGGCGATGCTCCACGACACGGCCTGCGCCGAACGCAAGGGCTCGCCGCGCCTGCGCATCTGCGCCTCGGCCGGCGAGGCCCTGCCCGAACATATCGGGTCGCAATTCGCCAAACGATTTGGCGCCGACATTCTCGATGGCGTTGGCTCGACCGAGATGCTGCACATCTTTCTGTCGAACGCGCCGGGCGACATCGTTTACGGCACATCGGGCAAGTCCGTGCCCGGCTATGACTTGCGCCTGCTGGATGATTCCGGCGAGAGCGTGCCGGATGGCGAGATCGGCGAACTGCATGTGCGCGGCGCCTCGGCGGCGGATGGCTACTGGAACCAGCGCGCGAAAAGCCGGGCGACCTTTCAGGGCGAATGGACGCGCACCGGCGACAAATATACGCGCGACGCCAGTGGGCGCTACACCTACTGCGGCCGCGCCGACGACATGTTCAAGGTCAGCGGCATCTGGGTCTCGCCCTTCGAGGTCGAGGCTGCGATCGCCACCCATCCCGCCATCGCCGAGGCCGCCGTCGTGCCCGGCGAGGACGAGGATGGGCTTCTGAAACCCAAGGCATTTGTCGTTCTGCGCGAAGGAATCTCGGCCGAGGGTCTGGAGGAAAAGCTCAAGGAGCATGTCAAGGCGAGCGTCGGCATGTGGAAATATCCGCGCTGGATCCGCGTGGTCGACGCCCTGCCCAAGACCGCGACCGGCAAGATTCAGCGCTTCAAGCTGCGCGAGGGCGAGTGGTGAGGACACGCGACAACAAAGCCCTCTTGGTGAGGAGCCGCTGAAAGCGGCGTCTCGAACCACGAGGGCGGGCAATGCTGATGCTCCAAACTCCAATTGACCAGCATGGAATGGCTCAAATGCCCATTGACGGCGCGACCGTGTATATCGTTGCCTGCGCCGATGGCAGCTACTACACGGGCCTGACGCGACAAGATGTCGAGACCTGTGTCGGCGAACACAACAATGGGAAGTTCGGCGGATTTACCTCCACGAGACGACCGGTCGAACTCGTCTATTCCGCGCATTTTGAACGGATCGACGAAGCGATCGCGACGGAACGGCGGATCAAGGGCTGGTCCCGCGCCAAGAAGGAAGCCTTGATCCACGGCGATTTCGCTGAATTGAGCGCACTCGCGGCGCGCCGCGGCCGAGCGCAAGAGCCCCGCGCCCTCATGGTGAGGAGCCCTGCGATTGCAGGGCGTCTCGAACCATCGGGGCACGATGCGAGTTCCACGCAACAGGTTCCCTCGTCCTTCGAGACGGCCCCTTCGGGGCCTCCTCAGGATGAGGGAACCTTTGGCGCTCGCAACCCGGTTCAAAATCGACTTGCCTCCAAGGGCTTTCTTGAAATCGGAGGCCATCGCCTCGAATACGCCTTTTGCGGCCCGCAACCCGCGCACGCGCCAACCTTCGTGCTGCTTCACGAGGGCCTCGGCTGCGTCGGCATGTGGGGCGATTTTCCCCAAAAGCTCGCGGAAGCCTCCGGCGCCGGCGTTTTCGTTTATTCGCGCGAAGGCTATGGCGCCTCGAGCCCCGTATCCCTGCCGCGCCCTCTCGACTACATGCAACGCCACGCGACGAACATTTTGCCCGGCGTCCTCGACGCCATCGGCTCAAGCAAATTCGCGCTCATCGGACATTCCGATGGCGCGTCGATCGCCGCCGTTTACGCCGGCGCTTTCAACGATGAACGATTGCGAGCGGTCACGCTGATCGCGCCGCATTTTTTTGTCGAGGATATTTCACTCAAAGCCATCGCCGAGGCCAGACGGGCTTACGAGACCGCCGACCTCCGGGACAGGCTGGCGCGCTGGCACGCCCATGTCGATGTCGCCTTTCGCGGCTGGAACGACGCCTGGCTCGACCCTGGCTTTGTCGCCGCCTTCGACCTGCGCCCCGATCTGGCCCGCGTCCACGTCCCCCTGCAGGTCATCCAGGGAGAGGACGATCAGTACGGGTCGCTCGCGCAAGTCGAGTGCGTGATCAACCTGCATGGCCCCGCGCGCGACTCCGTCGTTTTACCGCGCGTCCGGCATGCGCCTCACCGCGAGGCGACCGACGCGACGCTCGCGGCGATCACGCGCTTCGCGATGCCATTGCTCGAAAAGGACGATATGCAAAAAAATGCATGATTTCTCCATTCAGGGATTTACATTCTCAATTTATGCATTATAATTCATTTCAACAACAACGAGCGGCGGGATCCCGGGATGGCGGACGACACGAGAAAACTGGCGAACGGCGCTACGCGGATCGATTTTGCGACTGATCCCTCGCGCTATCGCCACTGGTCGCTTGAGGTCGCGGGCGATATCGCCACCCTGACCCTTGATGTCGATGAAAACGGCGGCCTGTTCGAGGGCTATCCCCTCAAGCTCAACTCCTATGATCTCGGCGTCGATATCGAACTCGCCGACGCGCTCCAGCGGCTGCGGTTCGAGCATCCCGGCGTCAAGGTCGCGCTCATGCGCTCGGGCAAGCCGCGCGTTTTCTGCGCCGGCGCGAATATCCGGATGCTGGCCGGCGCCGATCACGCCCACAAGGTCAACTTCTGCAAGTTCACCAACGAGACCCGCAACACCATCGAGGAAGCCTCCGAAGCCTCCGGCCTCCAGACCCTTTGCGTTATCGCCGGCACGGCGGCGGGCGGCGGCTACGAACTCGCGCTCGCGGCCAATCACATCATGCTGGTGGATGACGGAACGGCGGCGGTATCGTTGCCGGAAGTCCCCTTGCTCGCCGTGTTGCCGGGCACTGGCGGCCTGACGCGCGTTGTCGACAAGCGCAAGGTGCGCCGCGACCACGCCGATGTTTTCTGCACGCTGGAAGAAGGCGTCCGCGGCAAGCGCGCCGTCGACTGGCGGCTCGTCGACGAAATCGTTCCGCAATCGCGCCTCGAGGAAAAGGTCGCCGAACGCGCGAAAGCAATGGCGGGCCAGTCCGGTCGCGCTGGCCCGGCGAAAGGCATCGCCCTTCCTGCGCTGGAACGGACATTCCACGACAATGGCGTAACTTACGGCTTCGTCGGCGTCGAGATCGATCGCGCCGGGCGCGTCGCGACAATCCGGATCAAGGGACCGGACGCCGCGCCGCCAACCAATCCTGACTCCGTGGTGGAACTAGGCGCGAATTTCTGGCCGCTGCGCGTGGCCCGCGAACTCGACGACGCCATTCTGCATTTGCGCAACAACGAATACGAGATCGGGACGTGGGTGTTCAAGACCGCGGGCGATGGCGCGCTTGTCGCCGCCCATGACGCCTTTCTCGATTTGCACAAAAGCCACTGGCTCGCGCATGAAATCCGCCACTTCTGGAAGCGGGTGCTCAAGCGCGTTGACGTGACATCGCGCACAATCATCGTGACCATCGAGCCCGGCTCCTGCTTCGTGGGAACACTCGCCGAGCTCGCCTTCGCCGCCGACCGTTCGTACATGCTGATCGGCCAGTTCGAAGGCGACAAAAATGCCCCCGCGTCGATCATCCTGACATCGGCGAATTTTGGCGCCTACCCCATGGCCAATTCTCTGACCCGCCTCCACACGCGCTTTCTCGGAACGCCGGACAGCGTTGACGCGGCGGCCCTAAAACTTGGCAAGCCGCTTGACGGCGAGACAGCCGATGCAATGGGCCTCGTAACTTACGCGCTTGACGACATCGACTGGGCTGACGAATTGCGCGTCTTTCTCGAGGAGCGCGCCAGCTTCTCGCCGGACGCGCTGACCGGCCTTGAAGCCAACCTGCGCTTTCCCGGCCCCGAGACGCTGGAAAGCAAGATCTTCGCGCGGCTCACGGCGTGGCAGAACTGGATATTCCAGCGCCCCAACGCCGTGGGTCCGGAGGGCGCGTTGCGGCGCTACGGCACCGGACAGAAGGCTATTTACGATCTGAAGAGAGTGTGACGCGAAAGCGCCACGCCTTCATCGCCCCAATCTCACGGAGCTTGCCATGACCGATTCCATGAACGTCGATTACTCCACCAGAATTCCCAACAATGTTGGCCTCGCCGAGGATCGGCAGGTGTTGCGCGCGTTGGAAAACTGGCACCCCGGCTACATCGACTGGTGGAAGGACATGGGACCGGAAGGGTTTCAAGACTCCCTCGTCTATCTGCGCACCGCGGTCTCGGTCGACCCCAAGGGTTGGGCGAAATTCGACTTCGTCAAGATGCCGGACTACCGCTGGGGCATCCTGCTCGCGCCGAAGGAAGATGGCCGCAAGGTCAATTTTGGTCAGCACATGGGCGAGCCTGCCTGGCAGGATATTCCCGGCGAATACCGCTCCATGCTGCGCCGTCTCGTCGTCATTCAGGGCGACACGGAACCGGCCTCCGTCGAGCAGCAGCGCCATCTCGGCAAGACCGCGCCCTCGCTCTACGACATGCGCAATCTGTTTCAGGTGAACGTGGAAGAGGGTCGCCATCTCTGGGCGATGGTCTATCTGCTGCACAAATATTTCGGC
>CAISJZ010000030.1 GCA_903885755.1 uncultured Hyphomicrobiales bacterium
ATGTGGACATCGCTCGTCGAGCCGCGGGTTAGCGCCTACACCTTGCCGCTCGACGCTCGGCTCGTGGCGTGGATCCTGTCTTGGGCGCGCGACGGGATCGAACCCATGGGCAATCTCGTCGGCGCGCGCGATGGTCATCGCATCATGGTTCTGGTCGGCTGTTCGTCGATCCACATTCTGCCTCTGGCGTTGATCGGTTGGGCGGCGCTGCATGTCGGCCGCGCGCGACAGTTTGATTGGCGGGATCTCGGGCAGGCCGGCGTCCTCTGCGTCGCGCTCTATGCGATGAGCCTCGCGCGGCTGGCGATCATGGCCTGGTCCAGCGAAGCCTATCTGGTGGCCCATGGCGCCTGGGGCGGGCTGGCGTTTGACGCGCTGGCGACCGCCGCGATCGCCCTGACGGCGGGTCGCCGGAGCCAACGCCATGGATAGACGCGCATTGATCGTTCTGACGGGAGTCTGGCTCGTCCTCGGCCTGGGCGCGAAGGCAATGCGGTACGCGCCCGAGCGTGAAGCAATCGCGCCGCGCGCCGAGCGCATCGTCAAGAGTTTCCTTGCCGAGCGAGGGTGGCTGCTGTCCGATCGGGTGGCGCTCACCAGGGCTGGCGTCTATGTCGCCCAGGTTTTCATCCGGGATGGCTGCCGCGACCTCATGGCCGTCGTGGCGCTGGGCGCGGCGGATGAGTCCGCTGACGTCGTCCGGCAGGCTCTGGGACCCGATATGGCCTTTCTTCAGGGTGGACAGATCGTCGACCACCCCTCGGCCTCGGCCTCGCTGGCAAATACGTTGCACGGCGGGCTGCGTCTGGCCACCGGCGACGTGACGCCGGTACTCGCCATCGCGCCGGCGCCGGGCAAGGCGCGGGAGGTCTGCAAACCGCCTCCTGCTGGCGACTGGGCGGCGCTGGGCGGGCCTGCCCCTGAGCGTTGACACCCGGTTGGTCGCCCGATACCGTTCATGAATGAACCATATTGTCCTTTTGCCGGTTTTCGTGCAGATCACGCTGACCTTTGTTCTGGCGCTCTGGATGGGCGGCGCGCGGTTTCTCGCCGTGCGAAGCCGCGCCGTACGGCCAAAAGACATCGTTTTGGGTCAGCCGGCGTGGCCGGCGCGCGTCACGCAGATTGATCGCGCCTATCACAATCAGCTCGAACTCCCGCTGGTGTTCTACGCGCTGGCGGCCTTTGTCCTCGTCAGCGGCGTGGCGACGGCCACGTTTGTCTGGATGGAGTGGGTTTTCGTGGCCCTGCGTCTCGTCCATGCCTTCATTCACGTGACTTCCAATCACCTGCTGGCGCGGTTTCTGGCTTTCGCCAGCGGCGTTTTTGTCCTGCTCGCCATGTGGATCTGGTTCGCCGCGCGCCTCTACGGCGCGATCTGAGCCGCATATTCCGATAACATTGGCCTTATCGGCGTCGATCGCCTATGGGTCGCGCGCGCTTCCCTTTCATTGCCGGATATCCGCCCCATGACCCCCGCAGCCCGTGTCGCCGCCGCGATTGAAATCATCGCGACGATTTCCGCCGATCGCTCGCCCGCCTCCGAAGCCCTGAAGGATTGGGGCAAGGCGCATCGCTTCGCCGGGTCCGGCGACCGCGCCGGCATTGCGAGCCTTGTTTTTGACGTCCTGCGACGCCGCTCGTCGGCCGCCTGGGTCATGGGTGAAGAGACCCCGCGCGCGGTCATGATTGGCGCGTTGCGCGAAGCGCGCGGGCTCGATGTCGTTTCCATCGCGGCCCTGTTCAGTGGCGAGGGCCACGGTCCGTCCCCGCTGACCCCGCATGAGCGCGAGCGCATCGAAACCGCTTCGCTCAAAGACGCGCCGGACCATGTGCGCGGCGATTATCCCGATTGGCTGGCGCCGTCCTTCGCCGCGGTGTTCGGCGCGCACGTCGTCGAGGAGGCCCGCGCCCTGGCCGAGCGCGCCCCGGTCGATTTGCGCGTCAACACGCTGAAAGGCACGCGCGAGGACGCCCTGAATGCGCTGGCGCATCTCAATCCCGAGCCGACGGCGTTTTCGCCCGTTGGCATTCGCGTCGCGGTCGGGCCGGACGGCCGCGGCCCGGCATTGCAGGCCGAACCCGCCTATGTTCGCGGCCGTGTCGAGGTGCAGGACGAGGGCTCGCAACTCGCCAGTCTGCTGGCTGGCGTGACCGACGGGATGCAGGTTCTCGATCTCTGCGCGGGCGGCGGCGGCAAATCGCTGGCGTTGGCGGCGATCATGGAAAACCG
>CAISJZ010000031.1 GCA_903885755.1 uncultured Hyphomicrobiales bacterium
CAGATCTTTCCCTCGCGCGGACTATGGTCGGACAATTGGGCCGACCTGTCGGTGCCCGGCAAGATCATGGACTATCTCTGGCATATCGCGCTGCCCGTCGCCTCGCTCGTGCTCGGCGCCTTCGCGACATCGACGTTTCTGACCAAGAACTCCTTTCTCGAGGAAATCCGCAAGCAATATGTCCAGACCGCGCGCATGAAGGGATTGACCGAGAATCAGGTGCTCTATGGCCACGTATTCCGCAACGCCATGATGATCGTTATCGCGGGCTTTCCCGGCGCCTTCGTCAGCGCCTTCTTCACGGGATCGCTGCTGATCGAGAACATCTTCTCGCTCGATGGCCTTGGTTTGCTCACCTACGAATCCGTCATGAACCGCGATTATCCCGTTGTGTTCGCCAACATCTATATTCTCGCCCTGATCGGTCTCGTGGTGAATTTGCTCTCCGATCTCACCTATACCTGGGTCGACCCGCGCATCGATTTCGAGACGCGGGAGGTGTGACGTGACGAGCGCCGCCCCGACTTCGGAACTGACCTCGACCGCCAGCGCGCCGCTGGCGCCGCCGGTCGCGCGCAAGGGCTGGTTCAAGCTCGCGCCCGTCAATCAGCGCCGGCTTGACAATTTCCGCGCCAATCGCCGAGGCTACTGGTCGTTCTGGATTTTTCTCGTGATGTTCGTGCTGTCGCTGTTCGCCGAGTTCATCGCCAGCGATCGGCCAATCGTCGTGTCCTACAAGGGTGAAATCCTCGTCCCCTTGCTGAAGGATTATCCCGAGGAAAAATTCGGCGGCTTCCTTGCCGTGACCGATTATCGCGACCCCGTCATATCGGATGAAATCGCCCGCAATGGCTGGGCTCTCTGGCCGCCCGTGCATTTTTCCTACAACACGGCGAATCTCGATCTGCCAACGCCGGCGCCCTCGGCGCCGACCTGGTGGCTGCGCCAGAACCAGTGCGAGGGCATTCTGAAAAAGCGCTTTCTGGACAGGCCAAACGCGACCTGTCGCGATCTTGAGACGAACTGGCTCGGCACGGACGATCAGGGCCGGGACGTATTGGCCCGGTTGATCTACGGATTCCGCATTTCGATCCTGTTTGGCCTGACGCTGGCGGCAATCTCCTCTGCCATCGGCATTTTCGCCGGCGCGCTGCAGGGTTATTTCGGCGGCTGGCTCGACCTGATCTTTCAGCGCTTCATCGAAATCTGGTCGTCTCTGCCGCATCTCTACATCCTGATCATCGTCTCGTCGATCATCACGCCGAGCTTCCTCGTGCTGCTCGGCATCCTGTTGCTGTTTTCGTGGGTGAGCCTCGTGCATCTCGTGCGAGCCGAATTCCTGCGCGCGCGCAATTTCGAATACGTCAACGCGGCCCGCGCGCTGGGCCTTTCCAACGCGAAGATCATGTGGAAGCACGTGCTGCCCAACGCCATGGTCGCGACGTTGACATTCCTGCCTTTCGTGGTGAACGCCTCGGTGACAACGCTGACATCATTGGACTTCCTAGGCCTCGGTCTTCCCCCGGACTCGCCCTCGCTCGGCGAAATCCTCTTGCAGGGCAAGGCGAACCTGCAGGCGCCCTGGCTCGGATTGACCGGGTTTCTGGTTATCGCGCTGATGCTGTCCCTGCTGATATTCATCGGCGAGGCGGTGCGCGACGCATTCGACCCCAGAAAGACATTTTCGTGAAGGGATGGTAGATTAACGGAAATGAGGGTTTCGCCATGAACAGGATCGTTCGGGAACATTATCCGGCTTCGCGGCTGCCGGAAGAGCTTCGGGCCGGGCTCGATCCAAAGGCCAGCGTTACCGTGACCGTGGAGGAGGTCGAGCCGCGGCCTGATAGTGTGATGACAATAGATGAAATTTTCGCCGCGCGGCGACCGCCGTATCGAACGGCCGATGAAATCGACGTGGATATTCGAGAGCAGCGAGACGAGTGGGATGACTAAGGTAATCGCACCTTCATGATGTATTTGGATTCGAATGAATTTATTGACTTCATCGAGGGTGGACCCGAATGGGCCGAGCCTCTGAGGCTCCTTTTCGATGAACTATCGCGGGTTAGTGGTTTGGCGATCTCCATTGAGCTCGTCCTTGCCGAGGTCCTTGCGCCAACGAAACGACGTGGTCCCCAGCCCGCCCATATCAAGCGTTTCTATCTTGACGCCATCGTTTGGAATCTGGCGATCTCGTTAATGCCTGTGAGCCGGGCGGTCTTGTTTGAAACCGTCGAATTGAGAAAATTCACCGGGCACAAGCTGCCAGACGCCATCCACATCGTTACGGCAATCCAGGCGAAATGTCGTCATTTCGTGTCCCGGGACGCGGATGCACGCAAATTGCCGATCGGATTGGAGCGGGTCGTCCCGGATCGCGCGGGAGTCGATCGGCTCATCGAGGCGATCCGTGCCCGATAGCGCCCCCCTCCTCGCCATCCGCGATCTCTCCATCGCCTTCAATCAGGGCGGGCGAACCAATCTCGCGGTGGAGAATGTTTCCTTCACGCTGGAGCGCGGCCGGACGCTGGCGCTTGTCGGGGAATCAGGATCCGGCAAGTCGGTGACGGCGCTGTCGATCGCGCGCCTGCTCGGCGCGACATCGGCGAGCTACCCCTCCGGTGAAATCCTGTTCAAGGGCCGGGACCTCCTTCGCGCCAGCGAGGATGAATTACGACAGGCGCGCGGCAGCCAGATCACCATGGTCTTTCAGGAGCCGATGACCTCGCTCAATCCGCTGCATCCCATCGAAAAGCAGATCGCCGAGATTCTCGAATTGCACGGCATGCGCGGCGCCCGGGAGCGGCGCGGCAGGGTGATCGAACTGCTCGCCGAGGTCGGTATTCCCGATCCCGCGACGCGGCTATCTGCCTATCCTCACCAACTCTCGGGCGGCCAGCGTCAGCGCGTCATGATCGCCATGGCGCTGGCCAACCGGCCCGATCTCTTCATCGCGGACGAGCCGACGACGGCGCTCGACGTGACGGTGCAGGCGCAAATCCTGAAATTGCTGAAGGAGCTTCAGTCGAAACTCGGCATGGCGATGCTGTTCATCACCCATGACCTTGGCATTGTGCGCAAGATCGCCGACGATGTCTGCGTCATGCAGCGCGGGCGGATCGTCGAAGCGGGTGCGGCGACCGAGGTTTTCGCGAACCCGCGGCATCCCTATACGAAGGCCTTGCTCGCGGCCGAGCCCAAGGGCGATCCGCCCCGCGCCGATCCCGCCGCCAGGCCCGTCGTCACTGGCGACAACATCAAGGTCTGGTTTCCGATCAAGCGCGGCTTCATGCGCAAGACGGTGGGCCATGTGAAGGCCGTCGATGACGTGTCGATCATCGTGCGCGAGGGGCAGACGGTTGGCGTCGTGGGCGAGTCCGGATCGGGCAAGACCACGCTGGGCCTCGCCCTGCTGCGTCTCATTCGCTCCGAAGGCCCCATCGCCTACCTCGGCAAGCGGATCGACGGCTTTGACTTTAAATCCATGCGGCCATTGCGACGCGATTTGCAGATCGTGTTTCAGGACCCTTATGGCTCGCTCTCGCCGCGCATGTCGGTCGCCGAAATCGTTGAGGAAGGCCTCGTCGTGCAGGAACGGGGTCTGACGTGGGAACAACGACGGGATATTGTCGCCCGCGCCCTCGCCGACACGGGCCTCGACCCCGCCGCGATGGATCGCTATCCCCACGAATTCTCCGGCGGACAGCGCCAGCGCATCGCCATCGCCCGCGCCATGGCGCTGGAGCCCAAATTTGTCGTGCTGGACGAGCCGACGTCGGCGCTCGATATGTCGGTGCAGGCGCAGATCGTCGATCTCCTGCGCGATCTGCAAAAACGTCGGAATCTCGCCTATATGTTCATCAGTCATGATCTCAAGGTCGTGCGCGCGCTGGCGACCGATCTCGTGGTCATGCGTTACGGCAAGGTGGTTGAGGCCGGGCCGGCGGCGCGCGTTTTCGCCGCGCCGCAAAGCGAGTACACTCGCGCGCTCTTCGCGGCGGCCTTTTCCATCGAGGCGCAAGGCGAAGCCGTCGCGTGTTAGGAGACGTATTTGCCCCGGGCTCTGCTCATCGTGCTGGATTCGCTGGGCTGCGGCGGCGCCGAGGACGCCGCCGCGTTTGGCGACACCGGCGCGGACACGTTTGGCCACATCGTGGAGGCCTGCGCGAATGTCGCCGCCGATCGCGACGGGTTGCGCGCCGGGCCGCTGAAAATTCCGTTCATGGAATCGCTCGGTCTTTCACTCGCCGCCCGCGCCTCGACAGGGCGCGCCATACCATCCACCGGGTCGCCGCTCGGCGCTTTCGGTTATGGCGTCGAGACGTCCATGGGCAAGGACACGCCGTCCGGCCATTGGGAGATTGCCGGCGCGCCGCTTGATTTCGATTGGGGTTACTTTCCCGACACGAATCCGGCGTTTCCCGCCGAACTGACGCGCGCGATCATTGCGCAAGGCCAATTGCCTGGCATTCTCGGCGATCGCCGAGCGGCGGGCACCGCGATCATCGACGTGCTGGGCGAGGAACACCTGCGCACGGGCAAGCCGATCCTCTACACCTCGGCCGATTCCGTCCTGCAAATCGCGGCGCATGAGGAGACGTTCGGCCTTGATCGCCTCTATGATCTCTGCAAGTTGACGCGCAAGCTCGTCGTTCCCTTGCGCGTTGGGCGCGTCATCGCGCGGCCATTCGTCGGCGCGCGCGCGGGCGAATTCCAGCGCACGCCACGTCGCAAGGATTTCGCCATGCCGCCGCCGCGCGGTAATCTGCTTGATCGCGCCGCCGAGGCCGGCCGCCCGGTTGTCAGCATCGGCAAGATTGGCGACATCTTCTGTCATCGCAACACCGGCGAGGAAATCAAGGGCGACCGTCATCCCGACCTTTTCGCGAAGTTACTGCGCGCCTTCGGGGCGCTGCCGGATGGCGGACTGATCTTCGCCAATTTCCTCGATCTTGACACGGACTTCGGTCATCGCCGCGATGTCGCGGGCGCCGCCGCCTGCATCGAGGATTTCGATATCCAGCTCGCGGGTCTCGCGCGGTTGTTGCGGCCCGGCGATCTCGTCGTTCTCACCGGCGATCACGGCAACGACCCGACGTGGCGCGGCACCGACCACACGCGCGAGCATGTGCCCATTCTTGCCTTTGGACCAGATGTCCGGCGCGGGTCGATCGGCCGGCGCGAAACCTTCGCCGACATGGGCGCGACCGTCGCCGCCCATCTCGGTCTCGCGCCAACGCTCAAGGGGAGGCCGTTTTGGTGAGGTTTGATACCGGCTGCCCCTGCTGCCGCGATGACTTCTATGACTACGAGGAGTGGCTGATGCAGCGCGTCACCGTGATCGATCATCCGCTCGCCCAGCACAAGCTGTCGCTGATGCGCGACAAGGCCTGCCCGACACAGGACTTCCGCCGGTTGCTCAACGAGATTGGCATGCTGATCTGCTGTGAGATGACGCGCGATCTGCCGCTGGAGGCCAGGGAAGTCGAAACGCCGCTCGCTCCGACCATGGCGCCGATGCTGGCCGGAAAGAAACTCGTCTTCGCACCGATCCTGCGCGCTGGAACGGGGTTTCTCGACGGCATGCTCGAACTCGCGCCGGCGGCCCGCGTGGCGCATATCGGTCTTTATCGCGACCCCAAGACGCTGGAAGCGGTCGAATATTATTTCAAGGCCCCCGTGGACGTTGCCGACCGTCTCGTCATCCTCATGGATCCCATGCTGGCGACGGGAAACTCCGCCATCGCCGCGATCAAACTGCTCAAGGACAAGGGCGTGAAGGAGATCCGCTTCGCCTGCCTGCTGGCCGCGCCGGAAGGAATCGAGAAACTCCGCTGCGCCCATCCCGATGTCGCGATCTGGACTGTGGCGATCGATGGCCATCTCAATGATCACGGTTACATCGTGCCCGGGCTTGGCGACGCTGGCGACCGCATGTACGGCACGAAGTAGCCAATGCCCGAATTGCCTGAAGTCGAAACGGTGCGCCGCGGCCTCGAACCCTCGATGGCCGGCCAACGTTTTATCGCCGTTGAACAGCGGCGCGCCGATCTTCGCTTTCCATTCCCGGAAAATTTCGCGGCGCGACTGACCGGGCGGCGCGTCGACGCGCTGACGCGCCGCGCAAAATACCTTCTGGCCGATCTTGATGACGGGGCGACGCTGATCATGCATCTTGGCATGAGCGGTTCTTTCCGGGTTGATTCAACGACGCCGGGCCTGTTCCATCATGATCGCTCGAAGGACCCCGCGCACGATCATGTCGCTTTTCGAATGTCGGGCGACGCGATCATCACCTACAACGATCCCCGTCGCTTCGGCTTCATGTTGCTGGAGCCACGCGCGACCCTCGCCGACCACAAACTGTTTCGCGACATTGGCGTCGAGCCGCTTGGCAACGAACTCGACGGGGCGCTGCTCGCGCGCCTGTTCAAGGGCAAGGCCGCGCCGCTCAAGGCGGCGCTGCTCGATCAAAGCCTCGTGGCGGGACTCGGCAATATATATGTCTGCGAGGCGCTGCATCGCTCGGGACTGTCGCCGCGACGCGCGGCGGGCACGCTGGCCCGCGCCGATGGCTCGCCGACGGACCGCGCGCATCGGTTGGCGTCCAACATTCGGGAGGTGCTCGGCGAGGCTTTGCTCGCCGGCGGCTCCAGCCTGCGCGACCATCGGCAGGCGGACGGATCGCTCGGCTATTTCCAGCATAGCTTCCGCGTCTACGACCAGGAGGACGAGGCTTGTCCGACGCCGGACTGCCGGGGGACGATCAAACGGATTGTTCAATCCGGGCGTTCGACGTTCTTTTGCGGAGTCTGCCAGAGATAGGCGTCAGCATTCCACCACGACGTGGCCCGTGCCGGTCGTATGCTCGGCGAAGTCGTGCGCCTTCGCCAGATCGGCCAGGGGAAACACGCCGCCGATCCGGTGTTTCAGCGCGCCGGCGTCCTCGGCCGCGTTGATGCCCGCGCAGGTCGCCTCGAAGGCTGCTTCGGTCAGCATATAGACAAAGATGAGATGCACCGAAAGATTGCGCGCCTTGCGGCCCGACATTGCGAGCGACAGGGTTGGAACGCTCGCCGCGCCGAAGGAGACAATGGCGCCGTTTTCCGCGACGATTTTCTCGTCAAGGCCAACGTTGCCGGGCAGGTCCACGTCGACCACGAGATCGACGCCGCGATTTCCGGTCTCCGAAAGAATGCGCGCCTGGAGATCGTCGGTCTTGCGGTCGAACACGACATCGGCGCCGAGTCCGAGAATGGCGGCTTTTGCCTCCTGGCCGCCGCCGGTTGACGCGATGACCCGCGCGCCGCGCCATTTGGCGAACTGAACGGCGTAGGCCCCAACGCGCCCGGTGGCGCCGGGCACATAGACCGTCTTGCCGGCGATTGCTCCGGCAATATGGACCGCATGGTATCCGGTCATTGCGGGAATGCCGAAACAGGCGCCCTCGATAAAGCTGGTTCGGGCGGGCAGGGGGCGGACAAGACGGGCGGGCAGAGCCACATATTCCGCCGCCGTTCCGAATGGCCGCCCCCATTGCGCATTGAAGCACCAGACGCGGTCGCCCTCGCGAAAGCCGGTGACGCCGGCCCCCAGCGCCGCGACGACCCCGGCGCCGTCGGAATGGGGCGTCACACGTGGAAATTCCGCCGGCACCTTCAAATTGGAGCGGCGTTTGTAGTCCGAGGGGTTGATGCCGGACGCACGGACGCGCAGAAGAACCTCGTCGGGCCCCGGGCGTGGGGCGTCCATCTCCCCGGTCCTGATGACCTCCAGGGCGGGGCCTGTCTTTTCATACCAACCGGCGCGCATGTCTTTCTCCACTCGATCAGGAGTGGAAAGTGACCGCCGGGCTCCGGATTGGCAAGCCAGCCCGGTTTCGGGTTGAATTTATCGCCGGCCGCGTTGACGTCAGACGCGATTGCGGCTTATAACCCGCGCGCTGTCCGGGCCGCGAGGCGCCGGGCAAACCATTTTTGGACGCCGCCATCTCCGGTCGGCTTCCCCCAGAGGATCACATGGCTAATACCTCCTCGGCCAAGAAGGCCGTCCGCAAGATCGCGCGCCGCACTGAAGTCAATCGCGCGCGTCGCACCCAGATGCGCACCTTCGTCAAGAAGGTCGAAGAGGCCATCGCCAGCGGCGATCAGGCCGCCGCCCAGGCCGCTCTCGCGGCGGCCCAGCCGTTGATGATGCGCGCCGCCCAGAAAGGCATCGTGCACAAGAACTCCGCCTCGCGGAAGATTTCCCGCTTGTCCGCCCGGGTCAAGAAAATCGCGGCCTGATCCGCTTGCCATGACGTGGCGTCAAAGTCATTTTAACCCGGCCATTGGCCGGGTTTTTTGTTTTTCGGTCTGGATTGGAGAGTGTCGCGGAAATGTCACGCGACGTCATTGTGTCGACTTTGCAACAGCCCAAAACATTTTTTCGACGGGTTCCGCGCGAGACTCAAATAAGACAGGTTAATGAAGTGTTTACGCCCTAAGCGGGGCGAGGCCCCGACGTTGGGGCGCCTTGACTCCGGAATCAGCGGGCCCGCGCCATGTTGGTTCCGGATCGGGAACAATTTTAGCGTTTGGCGGCGACCATGATTCGAATCATGAAAAAACAGGATCTTATCCTGGTTTGGCGGTCAATCGTGGCGAGTGACGCGGATCCTGGCCAAACATTGTGACGAATGTATTAACGATTCGCTTGCGCGTCCCATGGCCTGTGTTACCTCTAATCCATCGACGGGTTGCGCGCCTCGGCAAATGCAAAGGTGGCGGGCCCGTTCTCCGAAAAAGTAATGATGGGGACCGTCGGCTGTAACGGGCCGCCATGAACCTGTTTTTACGTGTGGGTGTAAGCAACAATTTTTTTGAATGACACGATGTATTGGGTTTCGCCCATTGTGCGGAAGCTTAGACGTCGTTCTTTTGCGGAAGATGTTTGCGACGATGATGAGACGCGAGGGGGCCGTGATGAATAATAGTAAAATCAATCGATTTCCTGATCCGTCTGGCATCGCGGCGCATCAAAGCGTGAAAGTCGCGGGTTCCCGGCCCAAGTGTCCCGGGCCACGAGGCTAGGCGCTCCCGTCGCCTCGTGGCGTCTGCAACCAGATTTGTTCCGCGTTTTCGTTTCGCGTGAGCAGCGCGCCCTGGGGCGCGCGAATATCCATCCCTTTTTGACGAGGATTCTCTCGATGCTCGAGACGCGCGCGCTTGCCCCTTCCTCACCCAACCACGTCGAAGCGTGGGCGCGAACCTGTCGCCGCCTGCGCGCGGAACTCGGCGAGGATGTGTTCAATTCCTGGTTCTACAGGCTTGAACTTGATGAGGTTCGCGACGATGTCGCTTATCTCTCCGTGCCAACCAAGTTTCTGAAGAGCTGGATCTACTCCAACTACACGGATCGGATTCTGGCGACGTTGCGGTCCGAGGCCTCCGACATCCGCGACATCTCGATCTGCGTGCGCACGTCGTCGCGTCTGGCGACGCCGCGCCCGGCGCTGGACGCCAATCGCCTGGCCTCGACGCCAAGCGCGGGCGAACGCCCGTTTCCCATCGCCGAGACGCGCCGGATGAACGCCGTTGAATTCGTCGGCGCTTCAGAGGCTTCGCGGACCCCGAGGCCGCGGCAGACGGGCATGGTCGATCTCGAGGCGATCACCGGATCGCAGCTCGATCGGCGCATGACCTTCGCCAACTTTCACGTCGGTCGCTCCAACCATTTCGCCCATGCCGCGGCGATGCGTGTCGCTCACGCGAACGTCGGCGAAGCGACGGTCTATAACCCGCTTTATATTCACTCCGCGGTGGGCCTCGGCAAAACCCATCTGCTGCAGGCCATCGCGCACTCGGCGCTTGAGCGCGGCCATCGTGTCATTTATCTGACCGCCGAGACCTTCATGTATCGGTTCGCCTGCGCGTTGAAATCGCAGAATGCCTTGGCCTTCAAGGACAAGCTGCGTGGCATCGATGTTCTGGTGATCGATGACGTGCAGTTTCTGCAGGGCAAATCGATCCAGCACGAATTCTGCCACACGCTGAACGCGCTCATCGACGCGGGTCGGCAGGTTGTCGTCGCCGCGGACCGGCCGCCGGCGGAACTCGAAAGCCTCGACGAGCGCGTTCGTTCGCGTTTGACCGGCGGATTGTGCACGGATGTCGGGGCGCTCGACGAAGAGCTTCGCCTCAATATTCTCAAGTCGCGGATCGCGGCGACAAAGCTGACACAGCCGGGCTTCGACGTGCCGGCGCAGGTCGTCTCCTATGTCGCGCGCGTGGTTGAAAGCAATGGCCGGGACCTTGAGGGCGCCGTCAGCCGCCTGCTTGGGCGCGCGACGCTGACCGGCGCGCCGCTCAGCGTCGAGGTTGCCGAGGACGCCATCCGGGACCTCGTGCGCTCGCGCGAGCCCAAGCGCGTCAAGATCGAGGATATTCAGAAGCTGGTGGCGAGCCATTACAACGTCAGCCGGGCCGATATTCTGTCCGCCCGGCGCACGGCCACGGTGGTGCGCCCGCGGCAGATCGCCATGTATCTGTCAAAGGTTCTGACGCCACGTTCGCTTCCGGAAATCGGGCGCCGGTTTGGCGGCCGCGATCACACCACCGTTCTTCACGCGGTGCGGAAAATCGAAGGCCTCGCGGGGCGAGACGGGACCCTCAGCGAGGAAATCGAGCTTTTGAAGCGGATGCTGACGGATTGAATACGGGAAATTAATCAATTATTTATCAGATACTTGGAAAAGCGTCGGGTAATCTCCGGCGCTTTTTTGTTGACTTAATACAGCATGCATATCATAAGCATGCTTATGATAATCGACGCTAGGCGTTGTAGTGCCCAAATCTTTCGAAACTGACCTCCTGTTCGTGCTGCACGATGTCGCCCGGCTTATGCGGGTGCGGGCTGACCAGCGCGCGCGCGCCCATGGCATGACACGCGCCCAATGGGTCATTCTCTTCTATCTCCAGATACATCCCGGCATGTCGCAGAATGAACTGGCCGGGCTTGTTGAGGTCGAACCTATTACGATTGCCCGTCTGGTAGACCGGCTGGAGACACGCGGTCTTGTCGAGCGCCGCCATGACCCCAAGGACCGACGCGTCCGCAGATTGCATCTGACCCCCGCGGCGCAACCCTTTCTGGGATTGCTCGAGACCTATCGCGAAGACCTGCGAAGCCGCCTGACATGCGGCCTCGACGCAGAAACCGTGAAGCAGTTGGCGAAGTCGCTTCTCACCATGAAGGACAATTTGCTGGCCGAAAAGCGCGATGCCGCCAAGGCCGGTTGAGGGAACCATGACCAAAGCCGCAAATTTTAGAATCGCCCAGGTTGATGTGGCGTCCGACGACCTGCCCGAGGCGTCTGGGCGATCGGATGCGTTGGAAAGAGGCCCGACCGCTCCGACGCGGGAGGCGCCCGCAAGCCGACCGGAGCCGGCGGCTCGCGCGGAGGCGCCAGCGGAAACTCGCGAGGCAGCCTCCCCACCGCGGGACGCTCGCCAGCGCGGTCGCGGGCGCCTTCGAAGCATTCTCATGCTGGCGGGAATCGCCGGCGTCGTGATCATCGGCGGAGGCTACTGGCTGCGCGGAGGCCGCTGGGTGTCGACCGACGACGCCTACGTCCGCGCGCCGAAATTGATGGTTTCCACCGACATATCCGGAATTGTCTCGGCGGTCGATGTTGTCGAGGGTCAGCACGTGAAAGCTGGCGATGTTCTGTTCCGGGTCGACCCGAAACCTTTCCAGACCGCTCTCGACGCCGCCAAAGCGCAGCTCGAAATCACGCGGATCAACTTGACCGCCGCTCGATCGGATTACCGGCAATTGCAGAGCGGCATCGCCGCGCAGGAGGCGCAGGTGGCGCTCGCCCAGATCACGAACGATCGCGCGTCGGGGCTGGCGCAATCCAACGCCGGCACCAAGGCCGCGTATGATCAGGCGCGTTACACCCTTGAGTCCACGCGCAATCAACTGGACGCGCTGCGTCGGCAGTTGGACTCCGCCCTGACCCGCCTCGGCGGCGGCGTTGATGCGCCCATCGAGCAGCATCCTCAATACAAGGCCGCGATGGCGGCGGTAAACGAAGCCCAACGCCAGTATGATCATACGATCGTGCGCGCGCCGTTCGGCGGCGTCGTAACCGCGGTCGATAAACTCCAGCCGGGAACCTATCTGGTTTCGCAGACCGCGGCTTTGACCAATACGGGCGCGGTCGCGCTCATCGCCGACGAGGGCCTCTATATCGAGGCAAACGTGAAGGAGACCGATCTGACCTTCATGAAGGTCGGCGATCCCGTTGATATCGCGGTCGACACCTACCCTGATCGCGTCTGGAAAGGCCACGTCGATTCAATCTCGCCCGCCAGCGGTTCGGAGTTTTCGATCCTTCCCGCGCAGAACGCCAGCGGCAACTGGGTCAAGGTTGTTCAGCGCGTGCCGCTTCGATTGAAGATCGACAAGTCGCCCGACAATTCCCGCTTGCGCTCGGGCATGAGCGTCGTCGCCGATGTCGACACGGGCCATGTCCGCCATCTCTCCGATCTGTGGCCATGGTCGAGCGCGGCTCCGAAGGGCGAGGCCGATGGCGCCGCCAGTCACTAACTCCGCGGCGGTTCCGCACCGCACGTTGATCACCATCTGCACGATGGTGGCGACGCTGATGCAGGTGCTGGACTCCACCATCGCCAACGTCGCGCTGCCCTATATGCAGGGGTCGTTGTCGACGACGTCCGATCAGATTTCCTGGGTCCTGACCTCGTACATCGTCGCCGCCGCGATCATGACCGCGCCGGTCGGCTGGCTGTCGGCGCGCTTCGGGCGCAAGAACTTCTTTCTGTTCTGTCTCGTCGGCTTCACAGTTACATCGATGATGTGCGGCGTCGCGCAGTCGCTTGAGCAGATGGTTCTTTTTCGCCTGATGCAAGGCGTCTGCGGCGCGGCGATCGTGCCACTGTCGCAGGCCATCATGCTCGATATCTACCCGGTCGAGCAGCGAGGCTCGGCCATGGTCATGTGGGGCATGGGCGTGATGGTCGGCCCCATTATCGGCCCGACCCTCGGCGGTTATCTCACCGATGCCTACGACTGGCGCTGGGTATTCTTCATCAATCTGCCTTTCGGCATTCTCGCCATCACGGGCTTCGCGCTGTTCATGGCCGGCGAGCGCAACGCCAGAACCTCGCCATTCGACTGGACCGGCTTTGCCGTGCTGTCGCTCGGCATCGGCGCGCTGCAATTGCTACTTGATAGGGGCGGCGGCAACGACTGGTTCGCCTCCACCGAAACGGTGATCGAGGCGACGCTGGCCGGCCTTGGCCTCTATCTCTTCGTGGTTCACGTCTGGCTGGCGGAAAAACCGTTTATTTCGCCGGGCATGTTCGCCGACGTCAATTATACCACCGGCTTCGTTCTCATGTTCGCGGTCGGCATCGTGCTGCTGGCGAGCACGGTTCTGCTTGCGCCCTATCTTCAGACACTGGGCGGTTATCCCGTCTGGCAGGCGGGGCTATTGATGGCGCCTCGCGGCGTGGGCACCATGGTTGGCATGATGGTCGCCGGCCGGCTTGGCGGAAAGCTTGATCCGCGCATGGTCATGCTGGCGGGCCTCGCCTGTCTCGCGTTCTCATTCTGGGAAGAAGCGCGATGGACGCCGGATGTGCCCGCCTTCACGTTGACCTGGGTAACGAGCATTCAGGGATTCGCGCTGGGTCTGGTTTTCATTCCCTTGCAGATGATCGCCTATGCGACCCTCGCGCCGCATTATCGCGCCGACGCCACCGCGCTGTTCAGCCTCGTGCGCAATGTGGGCTCGGCCATCGGCGTGTCGGTCGCGTCATTCATGCTCACGCGCAGCGCCCAGATCGTCCACTCGCAGATCGCTGATACGTTGACGCCGTTCAACCGGATGATGCAGACCGGAAGCGCCTATCTCTTCTGGAACGCGGCGACCTCGGCCGGGCGCGCCGCGCTTGACGGCGAAGTCTCGCGGCAGGCGCTCGCCATCGCCTATTCCAACGATTTCATGCTGATGTTCTGGATCAGCTTTCCCACCGCTTTGCTGATCCTGCTGATGCGGGGCCCGGCGCGCGGCGCCGCCGCGGGGCCGCTCGCCGAGGCCCATGCCGCGATGGATTGACGCGCGCGCGGGTGGCGCACAAAGCGCTGGCGTCGGGCGCGGGAATGCTTTTAATTGCCGCCGGCGCGGGAATCCGCCAGGTCGTTCATCGAGGAGAAAATTCATGGGAGAGAACATCACGTTGACCGCCAGCGACGGCGTCAAGATCGGCGCCTATGTCGCCAGACCCGCCGGCAAGCCAAAGGGCGGCATGGTGGTCATTCAGGAGATTTTTGGCGTCAACCACCACATTCGCGCCACCGCTGATCTCTATGCGGCGCAGGGTTATCTCGCTGTCGCGCCGGCCATCTATGACCGCGTCCAGAAGGATTTCGAAAGCGGTTACGAACAGGCTGACGTCCAGGCGGGCGTCGCCATTCGCCAGAAATGCAAGAACGAAGACATCCTGAAAGACATCGGAGCGGCGGTCGCCGAAGCGGCGAAGGGCGGCAAGGTCGGCATCGTCGGCTATTGCCTCGGTGGCTCGATGGCGTTTGCGTCGGCCTGCGGCGTGCCCGGTCTCTCGGCGGCGGTCGGATATTACGGCGGCCAGATCGCCGCGATGGCCGACCAGAAGCCGAAGTGCCCGACCATTTTGTTCTTCGGCGAGACCGACCATTCGATTTCGATGGCCGATGTCGACAAGATCAAGGCGGCGCGTCCCGACGTTGAAAGCACGGTGTTCCCGGGCGTTGGACACGGGTTCAACTGCGACGAGCGCGGCGCCTACAACAAGGAAGCCGCGGACAAGGCGCGCAAGATGGCGCTCGACTTCTTCGCCAAGCATCTCTGAGACAAGCATCTCCAAGAGAAACATTCCACTCCCCTCCGGGCGGGGGGTGGAAGCCGGGCCCGTTCCGCATGGAAGGATCACTTGTCATGATCGTCGAAAACCAGAAACAGCTCACCGAATTCGCGCTCGACGTCATGAAGCGGACGCCCGACCCGCGCCTGCGCGACATCATGACGTCGTTGATCACCCACCTGCACGCATTCGTGCGCGAGACGCGACTGACGGAACGCGAATTTCAGGATGGTTGCGCGTTGATCGCCGAGATGGGTCAACGGACCAACGATCTGCACAACGAGGTCGTGCTGATGGCGGGCTCGCTCGGCGTCTCCTCGCTGGTTTGCCTGCTTAACAATGGCGACAATGGCAATACGGAAACCAACCAGAACCTGCTCGGGCCGTTCTGGCGGCTGAACTCGCCGAAGATGAAGAATGGCGACACCATCAACCCCAAGGGAACGCCGGGCACGGCGATGTTCGTCAAGGCCCGCTTCATCGACAACGCAGGCAAGCCGATCGAAGGCGCGGAAGTCGATATCTGGCAGGCGGATGACGACGGTTTCTACGAAAACCAGCTCGACCGCGAATTCGACATGAACCTGCGCGGCAAGTTCGCCACCGACGCCAACGGCGAAATTTCATTCCGCAGCATCATGCCGCTGGGCTATCCGATTCCAACCGACGGGCCCGTCGGCCGCCTGCTCAAGGCGCAGGAGCGGCACC
>CAISJZ010000032.1 GCA_903885755.1 uncultured Hyphomicrobiales bacterium
CTGGTGTCCGAGCTGGTGCTGACGCGCAACCAGTTGCTGGAAATCACCCGCCACAGCAACGACGAGGCGCTCAAGAATCCATTGCAGCATCTGTCGTCGCTGACGACCGACCTGCAGGACAGCGTCATGCGCGCGCGCATGCAGCCGATCGGGCGTCTTTTCTCGAACCTGCCGCGGCTGGTGCGCGAACTCGCCGCCGAACTCGACAAGAAAATCTCATTGATCGCGGAGGGGTCCGACACCGAGCTCGATCGTCAGTTGATCGAGCTGATCCGCGATCCGCTGACGCACATGGTTCGCAACTGCGCCGATCATGGTATCGAAACGCCGGACATTCGCCGAGCGGCTGGCAAGCCGGAGATCGGAACAATTCGCGTCCGAGCCTCGCACGAGACAGGCCATATCACCATCGAGATTTCCGACGACGGTCGTGGCCTCGATGTCGAGCGTATTCGCTCCAAGGCGATGTCGCTTGGGCTCGCGACAGCCGACGAAATTTCCCGCATGACCAATGACGCGGTTTGCAGGTTTATCTTCGCGGCGGGCTTCTCGACCGCGACACACGTCACCAGCATCTCCGGTCGCGGCGTCGGCATGGACGTGGTGCGCGAGAACATCGAATCGATCGGCGGCACGATTTCCCTTTCGACGACCGTCGGACGCGGCACCACGTTCTCGCTCAAAATTCCGCTCACGCTCGCCATCGCGCCCGCCCTGATTATCGAATCGCGCGGACATCGATTCGCGCTGCCGCAGCACGCGGTCGTGGAGGCCGTCGGCGTGACCGACAACGGCGCGCGCGTTGATAACGTGCAGGGCGCGCTCGTGTTACGCCTGCGCGATCAGGTTCTGCCGATCGCGGATCTCGGTCACTTCCTGGGTCTCGAGGAACAGCCGGTGCCGGCCGGCGTCGATCAACTTGTCGTCGTCATGCGGGTCGGATCGCTGAATTTCGGCATCATCGTCGACGGCGTTTGCGACGTGCAGGAGATCGTCGTCAACCCGCTGGGCCAGTCACTGACGGGCCTGACGACATTTTCAGGCAACACGATTCTGGGCGACGGCTCGGTTGTTCTCATCCTTGATCCGCCTGGTCTCGCCAAGACGCTGGGCCTCGACAACGCCAACGAATTTAGCGTCGCGCCGTCGCAGCCTCCATTCGTTCTGCCGAACGAGCCCATGCGGCTTATTGTGTTCCGCGCTGGGCCCGGGGCGCTCAAGGCGGCGCCACTGTCGATTATTTCCCGCATTGAAAGCGTGCGTTCCGAGGACATTTTCACCTCCGACGGCATGAGGGTCATGACCCATCAGGGCCGATTGATGCCGCTCATCAGTCCGCGCGACGATGTTGTCGCGACCATGCCGGGCGGCGTGCAGCCGGTGCTCGTGATCGGCGTCGGTGGCGAACCCATGGGGCTGCTTGTCTCGGAGATCATTGATATCATCGAGGAACATCTCGAGATCGAGATCGCTGGCGAAAGCCCCAGCGTCATTGGATCGACGACAATCCGGGGCGAACCGGCCGAGATACTCGATATCACCCACTTCATGCGCATTGCGCGCCCGGGCGCCTTCTCACGTGGTCACACACGGCGCTTCGCGGTGCTCATCGTCGACGACAAACTGTTCTTCCGCGACATGCTCTCGCCAATTATTTCCGCCGCCGGCTACGAAGTGTCCACCGCGGGCTCGGCCGCCGAAGCGCTCGAATTATTCGACAAGGGCGCGCATTTCGACGCTGTCGTGACCGACACCGACATGCCGGACATCGATGGCTATTCCTTCGCGCGGGCTCTGTTGGCGGATGATCGCCGCAAGGAGATGCCCGTCATCGCGATGGCCGCTCATGCCGCGCCGGCTGTCCTCGCGGCGGCTCGCACCGCTGGCATGCGCACGGCGGTTGGGAAATTTGATCGGGGTTCGTTGCTGGCGGCCTTGAACGAGGCGCTCGATGGCAGCGCCTTTAATTTTCACGCGCTTGAATCGCGCGTCATCGCGAAGGACGCGGCATGAGCAGCCTTCCCGAACTCACCAGGACATCGTCCAACCTCCGCGCCAGCGCGCCGCCGCCACCGCGCGAACGCGATATTTTCACGGTCATCGCCGCGGGCGAAAAGCTGGGCCTGCCCGTGGAGTGTGTTCACACGATTTTCCGCATTTCAAGGATTACCCCCGTGCCAAGCGGTCCGCGCGAGGTTGTCGGTCTCGCCAATCTGCGCGGAAAGATCGTTACCGTGGCCAGCTTGCGGCGCCGGCTGGGCCTGCAGGATCGCGGCAATCATGCGTCGTCGCTGGCCATTGGCATCGAGCATCTGGGCGAAAGCATCGCTTTGATGGTTGACGAGGTTGGCGACGTCATGACCGTCACGGAGGCGGACCGGATTCTCGCGCCGCCGCATCTGACCTCGGCTCGCCTTGGCGTGACATCATCGGTCTACAGACTTGAACAGGGCATTCTGTCGGTGCTGGATCTTTCGGCGCTGTTCGACTTTTCGGGCGCCGAAGGGCGCGCGAAATCCCATTTACGTCATCAGGAATAGCGAGGAGCCAGATCGTGAAACAAATTCTCATCGTCGACGACTCTCCAGTCATGCGCAAGGTCGCGCGTCGGATACTGGATGGAATGCGATTTCAGACCTCGGAGGCCGAGGACGGCAGGAAAGCGCTGACAGTTTGCGCCTCCGGAATGCCGGACGCCATCCTCCTCGACTGGAACATGCCAGTGATGGATGGGTATGAATTTCTGCGGGAACTGAGAAAAATGCCCGGTGGCGCCAGCCCGAAAGTGATTTTCTGCACCACCGAGAATGACGTCGCGCATATCGCGCGCGCCATGCACGCCGGCGCCGACGAATACATCATGAAGCCGTTCGATCGGCAGATCGTGCAGTCGAAGCTCGAGGGGATTGGCTTCTACTAGGATCGATGGAAGCGCCGTCCGGTTCTCTCGCCAAAGTTGGTCCTAATGCATCAGTCCTCGCGCTCCAGAGCCATCGCAATTGATCGACCGAAGGCGGAAGCTCCGGTCGAATTCGTCGCGGCGCCCTCGCCACGTTTCGCGCTGCGAAAATTCTCGCCGTGCGTTCCTCGCGCGCTGTTTATCGGCGCCTCGACCGGCGGGCCGCAGGCGTTGGCGAGCGTTCTGGAATCCATGGCGCCCGATCTCGCCAATCTTCCGGTGTTCGTCGTGCTTCATGTGCCCGCGGATTTCACGTCCCTGGTAACCGCGAACATCGCGCGCGTCACGAAAATGGAAACACGCGCCGCTCAACATGGCGAGCAGGTCAAGCCGGGAAAAATCTATTTCGCGCCTGGAAACGTGCACATACGTGTTCTACGCATGGGCGAAATTCCGGTCATCGTGCATAGCGATGGACCGGCCGAGAACTTCTGCAAGCCGGCAGTCGACGTTCTTTTCCGGTCCGCCGCGCAGTCCTTCGGCGCCGGCGCGCTCGGCATTGTGCTGACTGGCATGGGCGTGGATGGACTTGCGGGCTCGCGCGCGGTTGTCGAGGCTGGCGGCGCGATTATCGCGCAGGACGAGGAAACCAGCGTGGTGTGGGGCATGCCGGGAGCGGTGGCGAACGCTGGCCTGGCGGCGGCGGTCTTGCCGCTCGGTCGCATCTCGCCGACGGTCAAGGATTTGATGCATGGCATCCGGCCGGGGAGATCGCCTTGACACTCCCGTTTGAGCGGCTCTCAGGCCTCGTGAAGGCGGCGACAGGGATCGTTCTGGACGCCGACAAGAAATTCGTCGTCGAGTCGCGCCTGCTGCCGATCGCGCGGGCGCGGGGCTTTGAAAGCGTCGCGGCCCTGATCGATCGCCTGATTGATACGAGGGAGCCAGCGCTTCTTGAGGACGTCATCGACGCGTTGACGACCAATGAGACGTTTTTTTTTCCGTGATCGCGCGCCGTTCGATTTGTTCGGGACGGTCATACTGCCGTATCTGATCCAGGCGCGAGCGACCGAGCGAAATATCCGGATTTGGTGTAACGCCTGTTCGACGGGGCAGGAGCCTTATTCGCTGGCCATGGCCATCGACGAAGCGGCGCCGAGATTGACGGGTTGGCGGATCGATCTGCAGGCGACCGACGTTTCCAGATCCGCCGTTCGGGCCGCGCGCGAGGGTCTATACAACCAGTTCGAGGTTCAACGCGGGCTCCCGGCCAATGTGCTGCTTCGCTATTTCAATCGCGAGGCCAGTCATTGGCGGATCGCCGAGCATCTACGGTCGCGCGTTCGGTTTTCGAATTTCAATCTGCTGGGGTCGTTCGAGGACCGGGGCGAATTCGACGTGATCTTCTGCCGAAACGTGCTGATCTATTTTGACCAGCAAACCAAGCACGACATTCTGGCGCGGCTATCCCGCTCGCTTCGCAAGGATGGATTTCTGATTCTTGGCTCGACCGAAACGGTCATGAGCGCCAGGGATCACTGGGTCAGCGCGCCGCAAAGTCCGATGCTTTTCGTGCGACCGGACGGTCCGCACGCCAACACCGCCGCGCGTCTTCGGGCCTGACGTTTCCGTCTTCATTGACCTCGTGAACGCGAAACCGGCGACGTCCTGGGGCGCCGCCGGTTTTGATTAAGTCGATCTGGCCGATCCGGCCGATCAGGCGGTGATGCGTTCGTCGTTTTCGGACGGCTCGCGCAGAACATAGCCGCGGCCCCAGACCGTTTCGATGTAATTGCGTCCCTGGCTCGCGTTCGCCAGCTTCTTGCGCAGCTTGCAGATGAA
>CAISJZ010000033.1 GCA_903885755.1 uncultured Hyphomicrobiales bacterium
AGCCCATGGGCACAGGTACCTTCAGCTTGAACATTGCGCCATCGACCGGAAGGCTCCCGGTCGAGAGGCCGAGCGATCTGGAAGGCGGCGATTGGTCGCGAAGGTGCAGACAACGGACATCGCGGGACGGCGGATCGGAGACTGCCGTTTGTCGGCTAGGCGCCATAACCGGACGAACGCTCGCCTGAAAGCCCCGCGATCCAGGGTGCTGGCACATAAGAGGTTTTGTGCCAGTGACAACGTTTCTAAATGTCAGGCATTGAGTTGCGTTCTTAAAAACTCTAGGCGCCGCCAGATCGAGATGATTTGGCAGCGCCATTAAGGCTCCCTATTCCGCCGCGATTGAACGCTTGTCAGCTCGCTCCCATGGCAATGGGGAACCAGATTTCAGAAGGGCCGCCAAGTCGGCGAGCATTGGCAGGGTTATCGTAAAGAACGTCGCACCGGAGTCTGATCGAAGCGCTTCCACATTCGCACCATTCCGCACGAACATATAGGTGCCTGGACCTCGGACTTTTCCATCGAACGTGAACGAACCATCAATCAGATAGCGAAGTTCCGCGTCTTCTTGCACGCAGGCAGGAATCTCGCCGCCAGGCAGAATGCGTTGGAAAGTGACGGTCGTTCGTGCTTCGCTGAATGAACCGAGGTGTTTGATCTCGACACCTGGTCGCTTTCGATCTGGCCAGAATCGATAGTTATTGGTCATCATCATCACGGGTTGACGATAGCGTTCGGCCGGAAATTTCAGGTCCCGGCCTTCATGTTCCTCCCATATCGCTTCATATGAATCGCGATTGATCTTCCCCCCATCGGGCTTGAGGGTGGTGTAAATGCCGTTTTCAAATTTGCCGCCCGATTTCAGCAGCCGATCGTAAGTTGCATTCATTTCCTCGTTGCTGAGAAGGTGCTCGCCACTTGCGCCCTGGAATTGAAGAACGAGGCAGGCGCACTCACCTTCCTGCTTTTGCGGTCCGTAGTACGAGCCTTCTGGGAAGTAACCACATTCTCCCGGGGCCAAATCGCCAAGTCCCGTGCTTTGAACGCCGGAGATCGTATAGCGAATTTGATCGAAATTATGCCGATGCCTGGGCGTGAAATATCCGTCTGGAACGATCGACAAAGAGTATTCCATGGTAACACCGGGAATACCGCTCTCAAGCGGCAATCGCTTCCGGCGGATCATATGCACGCGTCCTCGGCGCACTTCTTCGTAAGGCATCGCTTCCGTGTCGAGGAGAAGAACATCATCCATGTGGACCATCCCTTGTATCGGCGCGATCGCGTCGAGGTTATAGGCCCAGCCGAAGTGGCGTGAACCTCATATTGCGCCGCGAACATACGTCTGCCGGCCGGAGAGGGTCTAGGACATAAGAAATATACCCGCTATGCTCGATTGATATAACAAGCGGAAGGGCGGAAGTTGGATCTCAGGGCCTTGCGATATTTCATATACATCGCCGAAGCGCGAAGTTTTTCGCGGGCGGCGACCCTGCTGCGTATCGCCCAGCCAGCGCTCAGCCGCCAGGTTCGAAAACTCGAAATCGAACTCGGCGTCGAGCTTTTTCTGAGAACCGGGCGGCACCTCGAATTGACCGAAGCGGGCGCGATACTATTGCAGCGCGCCAATTCCCTCATGCAACAGGCCCAGCAGGCCGCGGATGACGTCCGCTCCCAAGCGCGCGATATCAGCGGCGTCGTAGCGCTAGGTATTTCTCCCGCCGCGTCCGAACTCATCGGCCCGCTGATCATGGGCGCCTCAAGCCGGAAGAACCCCAAGATTCAGCTTAACTTCGTGGAGGGGTTCAGCGGGTTCATTTTCGAAAAACTTGTGCAGCATGAACTTGCGCTCTGCATTCTCCACAATCCTCCGCCCCAGCTTGGCATCGAAACCCAACCCTTGGTCGCCGAACCGATGTTCCTCGTCGGACCGGCGGCGGGGCGCGGCATTCCTCCCGTCAAATCCTCGATGAAACTCGATGGCATCCCTCTCATTTTACCAAACAAAACGCATGGAATGCGTATTCTGATCGACCAAGCGCTGGGCCCAGGTGGCGACAAGTTGAACATTGCGGCGCAGGTCGATGGGTTCGTCACCACCAAAGCGCTTGTCGCCGCCGGCATTGGCTATACGATTTTACCTTTTAGCGCGTTCGGCAGGGACATTGAAAACGGCTCACTGTCGGCAACGCGATTACGCCATCCGGAGATACAATGGACCTTGACGCTCGCCTGGAACGCCGACCGTCGCGCCGTTCGACGGGTAGAGGCGGTAAAGTCCATCATCTACGACGAAATTAGAAACTTCTCGGGTGGTCGCAAATGGCCCGGATCGGGCGCGACGATCCTCGTGGGCACGACACCAAGATAGGGCTGGATCGCCAGAGGCGCGAGGTATGCCTAATCGGCATATCAGCCGGACAAGCATTGTTTTGGACGGCGGGAGACGTTGCCTGTACCGATTTGAATGCCGCCAAGAAATAAAAATGTTCGGCGAACCGCCGACCGCGCTAGGGAGGTCAATTCGCGTGACGAGCGAAGGCTTTGAAGGACACGAACCGAGCGTCACCGTCTCGCGGGTTTCCCATGCCTTTGGAGCGCCCGGTGCGCCTTGGCGAGTTGAAGCGCTGCGTGAGACTTCGCTGGAAATCAGAAACGGCGAGTTGATGTGCTTCATCGGCCCGAGTGGTTGTGGCAAGAGCACGCTTCTCAATATTATCGGCGGGATGGTGGAGCCCGTCACGGGCGAAGTCCACGTGCGCGGGAAGGCCGTCAATGGTCCCATGCCCGCGTCTATCGCCTATGTTTTCCAAGAGAACGCCCTTTTCCCCTGGTATTCAGTCCATGAAAACATCACCGTTGGGTTGGAATTTCAGGGCGTTCCCAAAGACCAGCGGGACGAGCGCGCCCGCGAAGCGCTGGAGGCGGTGGGACTGCCCGAATTCGCGGCGCATTTCCCTTCCCAACTGTCAGGCGGCATGCGCCAACGTGTCGCGCTGGCGCGCGCCCTCAGCTTGCGAACGGATATTCTCCTCATGGATGAGCCCTTCGCGGCGCTCGACGAACAAACACGCATGGTGTTGGGCGAGGACCTCTCCCAACTTTTGCACAGCGCGGCGAAAACGATCATCTTCGTGACGCATAGTTTAGGCGAGGCTGTATTTTTGGCGGATCGGGTGGCCGTGTTTTCGGCGCGGCCTGGCATGATCAAGGCATTGATCGACGTCGATGAGCCGCATCCGCGCAGTCCTGAATTCATGAAATCCGAAAAATTCGCGCGTCTCCGCAACCAACTTTACGATCTTCTGCACGACGAAATCCGGAAGACGATGACGCCCGTCGGCGTTCAATCGTAGCGAGGGCGGCGCAAGCATGAAATCGGCGCGCGATAAAAGCATGGGCGACTTCGTGGGCATCGCCATGCAAACGACGTTTGTCGTCCTCGTCTTGGTTGCATGGACTTACGTGGCCGAAACAAAGCTTATCAGCCCTCTAGCGCTTCCATAT
>CAISJZ010000034.1 GCA_903885755.1 uncultured Hyphomicrobiales bacterium
CGAGGGAAAAGTGCAGATCGTCGATGAATATACCGGCCGCATCATGCCCGATCGCTTCTGGAGCGATGGTCTGCACCAGATGATCGAGCACAAGGAGGGGTGCGCGCAATCGGCGCGGCGAACCACGATCGCCCGTATTACCTATCAGCGGTTCTTTCGCAGATACCGGCGCATCGGCGGCATGAGCGGCACCATCCGGCCCGTGGCTCAAGAGCTTTGGCGGGTTTACCGCCTTCCCGTGGTCGCCATCCCCACAGCGAAGCCCGTCATTCGAATTCATCACCCCGACGTCGTTGTTGCGACGGAGGAGGAAAAATGGCGCCTGATTGTCGCGCGCGTGCTGCATTTGCGCCAGCGTGGCATTCCCGTGCTCATCGGCACCAAGTCGGTCGCTGTTTCCGAGTTCGCGAGTTCCGCGCTCACCGCCGCCGGCGTGCCGCACACTGTCCTGAACGCCGCGCAAGACAAGCGAGAGGCCGAAATCGTCGCCCAGGCCGGACAGCGAGGCCGCGTGACCGTCGCCACCAACATGGCCGGGCGCGGCACGGATATTCATCTGGGCGACGGCGTCGAGGAGCTTGGCGGCCTGCATGTCATCATGACCGAGCGCCACGACGCCCGCCGTATCGATTTACAGCTGGCCGGCCGCGCCGGTCGCCAGGGTCAGGCTGGAAGTTTCGAGGCAATCCTTTCCCTGGAGGATCCGCTGGTCGATTCGGGCGGCGGTGGAAGACTGCCCGCGTTCGCCAAATTCGCGGGCGCGCTTCTGGGCGACTGGGTTGGCCGGGCGGCGTCAAATTACGCACAGCGCCGCGCCGAACAACTTCATGCCCGGATGCGTTCGGACCTACTGAAATCGGATCAATGGCAAACGCGCACTCTCTCATTTTCGGGAAAGCCGGAATGATTTGGCGCCCATCAAAATGGAGGCGAAAGCGCATGGGCATGCCCCGCCACGATTCGAGTGGGGGCATCCCCGCCAATTGCGAGTATCGCAATATCGGATGATTTCAAGGCCATGCGCGACGTGCTAGAGTTTACCGCCCAACCACCCGCCGCCATTATTTGCATTCTCGTCGAGACCCAATAATGCCCATGCGCTCTTCGTCAAACACATCAAGGTTAAGCCGGGCCACCATCGCGATGACCTGTCTGGCGATCTGCGCGATTCCGACACTTGCCAACGCCGTGTCATTTGACTGCGTCATGGAGCCTTCGCTCAACGTGAAACTCGGCAGTCCCGTGTCGAGCATTCTCGCCGAGGTCAGCGTGGAACGCGGCGACCATGTGGAACAGGGCCAGATCGTCGCGCGGATCGAATCGTCGGTCGAGGAAGCCCTGGTCGCGGCGAATAAAACGCGCGCGGAGAGCACCGCCGAGATCGAGGCCAAGCAGGCGCTGCTGGATCAGAAGACAGCCGTAATCAGTCGCAAGTCCGGATTGCAGCAGCTCCATGTAACCAGCACCCAGGACGTTGAAAACGCGCGCGCGGATTTCAACGTCGCGAAGCAGGAAGTCGCGCTCGCGCAACTGAATCGCCGTATGGCGGAGATCGAGCTTCAGCGATCGCGCGCGATGCTGGAACAACGGACCATCCGTAGTCCGATCGACGGAGTCGTGACCCAGCGGGCGCTGGGGCCCGGCGAATACATTCATCAGGATGGCCATATCGTCACCATCGCGCGCGTTGATCCACTGAACGTCGAAGCCTTTTTACCGGTTCGATATTTCGGGCTGGTCAAGGTCGGGCAAGCGGCCATCGTGCGCCCAAATGATCCAGTTGGTGGTGACCGCGCCGCCGAGGTGACCGTGGTCGATCAGGTGTTCGACGCCGCCAGCGGCACCTTCGGTGTCAGGCTCAATCTGCCCAATCCTGATAGCTCGGTGCCAGCGGGCTTGCGCTGCAGGGTCACGTTCGACGTTCCTGAACAAGTTGCTGGCCCCAGCGAATCACTTGGGCGCATGGGGCGGTGAGGCCGCGGCCGGTGGCGAACTTCGACTTCCTGCCGCCAGCCAGTTCAAAAGACGCTCGGGAACCGGCAAGGCCGCCGAACGCCACGGGACGCGCGCTTAAGATATCTTGAGATATCTTGAAAAGCCGATATCGCAATTCAATGGCGGTTCGGCTCTTTAATCCGCCAAACCGCGCGCGACATGGTGGTCTGCCCCCTGAAAAGTGATCCTCCCTGAAGTATGGCTTTTGGGCCAGTTGGAGGACTGCGAAATGGCAAGGAAAAGGCACAAGGCCGAAGAGATCGTCATGAAGCTTCGGCAGGTTGAGGTACTGACGGCGCAG
>CAISJZ010000035.1 GCA_903885755.1 uncultured Hyphomicrobiales bacterium
GCTGCGCCTGCTGGCGCGACTGCGGCGGCATCGTCGGGCGTTTGCCGTACTCGGCGTGGACCTGGCTGGGAATCGCGGCTGGCCGAGGCGTCTGAATATGAGCGCGGGGCTTCGGGGCGACGGCTTCGTGTCGTTCCTCGTCGTCCTGCCGGCTCATGCCGAAAGCGGCGAGGCGTTCGAACAGGGTCCGTCGCACCGCCGCGGCTGGCGGATTGGCCTGACGTTCGGGGTCGCGATGGGCGCGAAGCTGATTCTGGCCCGGCTGCGGGAAATCCTCGATCGTCGGGATGCGGGTCGCGCGGAAGGGTTGCTCGGGCGCGGGGGGAATGAACGGCCCACGTTCGATCGGCGCCTCCTCCACATGCCGGGCGACTGGCTCGGGCTGTTCGACGTAGGCCGGCCGCGGCGCGACCGGTTCAAGACGCACATCATGATGCATCTGGGCCGGCGCCAGCGGCAAGGTCTGCTGCACGGGCTGGGGAGCCTGATAGGCTCGTTCGATCGGGCGCGGCGCTTCTTCTTCCATCATTGACCTTGGAGCGGGGGCCGGGGCGACTTCCGCCTTCGGCGCGGCGATCTGGGCGCGGAGATTATGGGTCACGCTGGCGATGCGCGCCTCGGCCAGATGATCGCGGTCATCGGCGGCGCGATCGATGCCCGTGGCGACGACGGAGACGCGAATGACGCCGACCAGCGATTCGTCGAAGGTGGCGCCGAGAATGATGTTGGCGTCCTCGTCGACTTCCTGGCGAATGCGGCTCGCCGCTTCGTCCACTTCATAAAGCGTCATATCGGCGCCGCCGGTAATCGAGATCAGCAGGCCGCGGGCGCCCTTCATGGATACTTCGTCGAGCAGCGGATTGGCGATCGCCGCCTCGGCGGCCATCAGGGCGCGGTTTTCGCCGGCAGCTTCGCCGGTCCCCATCATCGCCTTGCCCATTTCGCGCATGATCGAGCGGACGTCGGCGAAGTCGAGATTGACAAGGCCCTGCTTGACCATGAGATCGGTGATCGAGGCGACGCCGGAATAAAGCACCTGGTCGGCCATCGAGAAGGCGTCGGCGAAGGTGGTGCGCTCATTGGCGACGCGGAACAGGTTCTGGTTCGGGATCACGATCAGCGTATCAACCGCCTTTGTGAGTTCCGCGATGCCGGCCTCCGCGACCCGCATGCGGCGCTGACCCTCGAAGTGGAACGGCTTGGTGACGACGCCAACGGTCAGAATGCCCATGTCGCGGGCGGTCTGGGCGATGACGGGCGCGGCGCCCGTGCCAGTGCCGCCGCCCATGCCGGCGGTGACGAAGCACATGTGCGCGCCGGCCAGATGATCGCGGATTTCCTCGATCGCTTCCTCGGCGGCATGGCGGCCGATTTCCGGCTGGGCGCCGGCGCCGAGCCCCGCGGTGACCTGCAGGCCCATCTGGATGATGCGGTCCGCGCGCGACGCGGTGAGCGCCTGCGCGTCGGTGTTGGCGACGATGAAATCGACGCCCTGAAGGCCCGACACGATCATGTTGTTGACCGCGTTGCAGCCGGCGCCGCCGACGCCGCAGACCATGATTCGGGGCTTGAGTTCCCGAAGTTCGGGGGCTTTCAGACTGATTGGCATCGCGGGCCTCTTGAAAATGCGGACGCCGACTGGACGTCCTGATCAGGTTTTTCTTTATCGCCGGTGGATGGGCCGCCTGGCCCCGCCATCGACGACGGTTGTTAGAAACTGTCCCTTAGCCACCGGCCGACGCGGGAGATGTAACCGTCGGTCCCGGTGGCCGCGAGGCCGCCACGACGACGGGGTTCAAAGTATTCAACCCCCGCGAACTGCGGGTAGATCAGCAAACCGACCGCGGCCGCGAATGCCGGATTTTTCGCTGATTCAGGCAGGCCCTGGACGCCGAGAGGTCGGCCGATCCGGACTTGCGGCGAAATGATCTTGCGCGCGGCGTCGGCAAGGCCCGTGAGTTGACAGGCGCCGCCGGTCAGCACCAGCCTGCGGCCCGCCTGCGGTCCGAAGCCGGACGCCCGCAACCGATCTCGCGCCAATTCGAGGATTTCCTCGACACGTGGCCTGATGATGCGCGTCAATTGGGATTTTGGAATGTGGTGAGCGTGTTCGGAATCCTCGCCGACTTGCGCGATGGCGAGGGTTTCGCGATCATCGGACGCCGCCGCCACGCAGCCGCCGTAGAGCGCCTTCAGACGCTCGGCGTCGCTCGGGCGGATCGTGAGGCCGCGCGCGACATCCATCGTGACGTGGTTGCCGCCAACAGCGAATCCGTCGACGTGGGTCAGGTGGCCGTCGCGGAAGACGCCGATGGACGTCGTGCCGCCGCCGAGATCCAGCACGGCCGCGCCAAGCGCCATTTCGTCATCGACCAGGACGGACAGTCCCGCCGCGTAGGGCGAGGCGACGATCGCCTCGATGTCCAGATGGCAGCGCTCGATGGCGAGCATGAGGTTGCGCGCGGAGGCCTCGTCGCAGGAGGCGACATGCATGGTGGCGCCAAGTTCCTCGCCAATCATGCCCTTGGGGTCGTCGACGCCGGTGGTCGCGTCAAGCGAGAAGCCGTTGGGCAGGCCGTGCAGGATGGCGCGGCCGGGTCGCGCGGTTCGCGAGGTCGCCGCCTCGAGGACGCGGTGAAGATCGGAGTCCATGACGGGACGCCCGCCGACATTTACCTTGGCGCTGTAAAGGTTCGAACCAAGGCGGCCGCCGGTAATATTGACGATGACGCTCTCGACCTGGACTTTCGCCATGCGTTCGGCCGCGTCGACCGCGAGCCGGATGGCGTTTTCCGCTTCGTCGAGATCGACGACCGCGCCGCCCTTGATGCCGCGCGAGCGCTGATGGCCGATGCCAAGGATCCGGCAATGGTGCGTGCGCCCGCGTAGCGTATCGGATGCTTCAGCCGGGGCGAGACGCGCGATCAGGCAGGCGACCTTGGAGGTGCCAACGTCCAGAATCGACAGGATCGCGCTCTTGCGCGACGAAAGGGGCCGCATGCGCGGCGTCGAGAACGAGGAGTTCATGTGGCCCCCCGCTTGCGCGATCTGGGCAGGCTCTCGGCGCGTGTCGCGGCGGCTTCCTCGGTCAGGCGGGCGAACATGCGGCTCGGGATCCTGAGGTCGACGTACAGGAGATCCTTGTCGAGCAGGCGCGATTCGCGCGTCAGTCGTCCGAGCTGCGCGGCGGCGATTTCCGGCGAAGCCTCGGGAAGCTTCACTTCCAGTCCCGTCGACAGTTTGAGATTCCAGCGACGCTGGCCGACCAGAACGCCAGCGGTGACGCGCCCGTGCAGGTCGCCGGTCGCCTCGAGAATTTTCAGGAATTCGCCAATGCGCTTGTTCGCGCCCTCGCCCACGACGAATGGCAGATCGGCGAAACGCGCGTCATGCATTTCAGCGATGGGAGCGCCATCCGCCGCGACCAGATTGAGTTGGCCGTCTTTCTGCCAGATGGCGAAAGGCTCACGCTCGACGATATCGATGACAAGGCGGTTCGGGAACAATTTGCGGACGCTGGCGGATCGGATCAGCGGGACGGCCTCAAGCCGGTCGCGCACATCGTTGACATCGAGAAACAGGAGGGAATTACGGGGGCTGATGTTCGCGTCGCGCAGAATTTCGGATTCGTGGAGTTCGCGCGAACCGGCGATGGTGATCGCGTCGATGCCCAATCCCACCGAGCGAGCGAGGGCGTCGCCAACCGAGCCATTTTCCTCGACAAAGCGCGCGTATTGGCCGCCGTGAATGGAGCCGTACAGGCCCGCGCCGCCGATGAAGATAATTGCGAGTCCCAAGCCAAAGCCATGGGCGCGGGCAAGCCGCAGGAGGCGGCTGGCCTGACCGTCGCCGCGACGTCGTCGCGATCGCGCAACAGGTCGGCTGGGCGCGGCGCGGGGGGGCATCTCGAAGGAACGGGCCGCGCGAAAGCCCTCATGCGCGCCGGCCATGGCCGGTCGCGCCGGAACAAGAGCTCCGGCAGCCTCCCCTAACGATCGCAGGAGGCGTCTTCCACCATCCATCGAACCAGCCCACCAAACGAAAAACCGGCGTAAGCCGCCATTTCGGGCACAAGCGAGGTCTCGGTCATGCCAGGCTGGGTGTTGACCTCCAGAACGACAAGTTCGCCGGTTCCACCGGGTCGATCGTCGTACCGCAGGTCCGCTCGGCTCACGCCCCGGCAACCAAGGGCCTTGTGCGCCCTTAGCGCCAACTGTTGGACCTGTTGGTAAACATTTCGTTTAATTTCGGCGGGAAGGATGTGGATGGACCCGCCTTTTGAGTACTTTGCGTCATAATCGTACCAGCCGCCGTCCGCCGCCCGGATATCGATCACCCCGAGCGCCGTCTCTCCCATCACGGCGCAAGTCAGTTCCCGTCCGGCGACGAAGGCCTCCGCGAGCAGTTCCTCGCCATAATTCCAGTCTGGCCGGGTGAGTTCCCGGGGCGGGTTGGCCTGGCCTTGCTGGACGATGAAAACGCCGTATGACGAGCCTTCCGCGATGGGCTTGAGGACATAGGGCGGCGGCAGGACGTGGGCCCTCGCCGCCTCCGACCGGCTGACGACCTTGCCGCGTGGCACCGGAACGCCGGCGGCCGCCATGACCGTCTTGGCGCGATCCTTGTGCATCGCGAGCGCCGAGGCGAGGACGCCGGAGTGGGTGTAGGGAATCCGGAGAATTTCCAGCACGCCCTGGATCGTCCCGTCCTCCCCGTAGGGGCCATGCAAAGCGTTGAAGGCGATGTCCGGCTTCAACTCACCGAGCACGCGCGAAATGTCGCGGGCGACATCGACGCGAGTGACCCGGAAGCCTTCGCCTTCCAGCGCGCGGGCGCAAGCCTCGCCCGACCGGAGGGATACCTCGCGCTCGGAGGACCAGCCGCCCATGAGGACGGCGACGTGTTTGGGCATACTGGCTCTCCGATCAGGAGTCCGCCGAATCAGGCGAATAACGGAGGATGGCATAAGCCGGGAACGCCGGGCACGTCGACCGGGGCCGGCGGGCGGCCTGAATGGCCAGCCGGGACCGAACCCTCCCTACAACCCCCGAACCTCCGGCAGAACGCGGTCGCGGAACAGTTCCATGCCGCGGCGGACCGCCGTGTCCGGCATGTTGCCGATCTTCATGGTCATGTTGAAGACGCCATGGCCGAGCGCCTTGTGGACATGCTTCATCTGCTTGACGACGCTTTCCGGGCTGCCGCAGAAAATCGTGCCCGCCTCGATCTGCTCCTCAAGCGTACGTTCGCGCAGGGTCTGGAGGCGCTTGTCAAAATACTGCTTCTGTTCGGCGTTGGCGTAAAAGCCCGTGTTCTGGAGAACATCGGTCTGCACCTCGCGCTGGGGACGCATCAGCACCTGATGGAAATACTCCATGGCCTTGCGCATGATCTCGCGGGCCTCGGCGTCCGTGTCGGCGATGACCGTCTGGTGCCCGGTGAGAATATGCGCGGAGGTCGGCTCCCAGCCATGGGCGCGAGCGGCGGACTTGTAGATATCGATGTTCTTGCGCACGAGATCGAGGTCGGCGATCAGCGTCATGCCCATGATCGCCCTGTGTTTGGCGGCGAGTTCCGCGCCCTGCGCGTTGGACGCCGACATCAGAATTGGCGGGCTGGGCCGCTGCATGGGTTTGGGCCAAATGCAGACCGAGGGATAGTTATAGTGCTTGCCTTCCCAGCGGAAGGGTTCGTCGGAGGTCCAGCATTTGACGATCAGGCTGGTGGCTTCGTCGAGCCGGTCGTAGGAATCGTCGGGATTGACGTTGTAGGCCCGATATTCATGCGGGATTCCGCGCATCATGCCGGCGATCAGTCGCCCTCCGCTCATGACGTCGATCATGGCGTATTCCTCGGCGACGCGCACCGGATTGACCAGCGGCACGAGATTGCCAAGCATGCCTAGCTTGATCTTCTTCGTACGCGAGACCAGCGCGGCTCCGATGAGATTGCAGTTCGACATCAGGCCATAGGGGCTGAAATGATGTTCGTTGCAGCCGACCCAGTCGAAGCCGCAGTCCTCGGCGTAGGCCATGTCGGCGGTATAGGTCTCATAGAGGTCGCGCGCCCTGGCTGCGTCGAACGCTTTGGTCGAGACCGGCCAACTTGTCGGTGCTTCCTCGAGATAGGGCCAGGGCATCAGGTGGAAAAAATTGAACAGCATTTGGAGCTCCGATTGCCCTCCCCGGCTGGAAGGTGGAAGGGGCGTTTTCACCCTCTTCCATGACGGTCGCGCTACTTGCGCTTCATATCCGCCGCGGTGTTGATCAGCGCGTGGATATTGCGGGCGTAGTGAACGGCCTTGTTCATGTCGATCGCCTGCGCGTTGACGCCGTACTCCTTGACCGCGTGGACAGCCGGGCGCGGCGCGGCGAGCAGGCCGGCGGTGAACTTCTCGACTTCCTTTTCGAGATCGGCGGCGGGAACGACGGCGCTCACCGTGCCGATTTCCATCGCCTTGCGGGCGTCGATCATGGCGCAGGTCCACACATGATACATCAGCGCCTTCATCGGCACGCGGTCGATCATCGCCGACATGACCATGGTTGGCATGATGTTGTGCGAGAATTCCGGGATCTGGAATAGCGCCGCGTCGGAGGCGATCGTGATGTCGGCGGCGGAGGCGAGCGCGAAGCCGAAGCCAAGCGCCTTGCCCTGAATGACGGCGAGAACGGGCGCGTGCGAGCGGCGCAGCAGACCATAGGCGCGGAAGACGACATCGCTCATGTCGCGGCTCTGGAAGGCATCCATGCCGGCTGGGCGCGGCGTGCCCATGGAGGCGCGACCGACACAGAAGTCCTTGCCGGCGCCACGCAGGATGATGAGACGCGCCTTGCGCTCCTCGCGCTCGATGATGTCGCCGAGTTCGCCGATCATCGTGTCGAACATGGCGTTGCCGTTGTCGGGCCGATTGATGGTGATGTTCAGGATCTCGCCGTCGTATTTGGCGATCAGTTCGTCGCTCATGGTTTCCTCCAGATTTGACAGCCATCCCGCGACGCGCGCGGCGGTTCGGAAATTCTGTTAGCGCGAATACCGGTGGCGCGTCCACCCGCGGGTCAGGATTTCGCGATGTTGGCGGGATCGGCCCGCTGGAACGCGGGCAACGCGGCGCAGGCGTCGGCGATGCGCGTCAGGATCGGATATGGCGACATGTCGCGTCCGCCCGATCGCGCGTTGCCCACCTGCGGGACGAGAAAACATTCGAAATAGCCGGGCTGGTCGCCACGGGAATAGACGCCGACGTCGGGACTCGCGGCGAGAATCGCCTCGATCGCGTCAAATCCCGCCGCGCTCCATTTCGCCTGCCATTTCGCCATGGCGTCGGGATCTTCGGGCAGAAGCGCGCGAACATGCTCGCGCACGCGCAGGTTGTTGATGGGGTGAATGTCGCAGGCGATGATCTGGGCGAGCGCGCGGACGCGCGCGCGACCCTCTGGCTCCCTTGGCAGGAACGGCGGGTCAGGATGGACCTCATCGAGATAGTCGATGATCGCCAGCGACTGATGCACCACGGCGCCGTTCGGACATACGAGCGCGGGCACGAGCTGTTGCGGGTTGATGGCGCGATAGTCCGCGCGATTCTGTTCCCCCTTGAAGAGGTCGCGGCGGATTTCGCGGAAGGGCAGGCCCTTGAGTTCAAGCGCGATCCGCGCGCGCCAGGCCGCCGACGACCTGACGGCGCCATGCAAGGTGTATTGAGCGCTCATGCGGGCGCCGCCTATTTGAACATTTCGGTGGCGCGCTTCAGCATCGCCTCGCGATCGGCGAATGGAATGGAGCCCATGAGCTTGACCTGCGCGAAGCGCCTGGCGTCCGGATCATCAAGGCTTTCGACGACGCCTTGCGTCACTGTCCCCATCCACGCCTTCGCGTAAGTCGTCTGCGATTCCTTGTCGAGCAGATGATTGATGAAAAGCCGGCCGGCGTTTGGATGCGGCGCGCCCTTGAGAATCGCGCCCTGAATCGGCGTGAAGGGGCACCCATCCGATGGCGTGACCACCTTGACCGGCAGGCCCTTCAGCGGCGAGGCGAAAGCGACGATCTGGTTGATGAAGATGGGATACTCCCCACGCGCGACGCGGCGGGAATCATCCTGCAGATCGCGGCCAACGCCCATGTTCTGCGCGAGCAGTTGGTCGAGGAACCCCTCCCCATAGGTCTTGTGGAGCACCGCGAAGATGGTCTGTCCGCTGCCGGGCGCTCGCATGTCGTCGGTCAGGATTTTGCCTTTCCACCTGGGATCAAGAATGTCCTTCCATTCCCTCGGCTCGTCCTCGGGCTTCACCATGCTGGTATTGACGAGCATGCAGACGACTTGGACCCAGGCTGGCACGGCCCATTTGTCCGAGACAAACGGCGGCCGCAGATTGGCGATGTTGGGAATATCGCCGTGCTCGGCGATGAAATCGGTCTGGCGCTGCTGGATGATCGAGGAATCACCGTGGAATTCCACGTCGGCGACGAAGTGTGAGGACGTCTGCTCGACCCTGATCCGCTCGGTCAGTTCGCTGGCGCGGGCGTCGAACTCCTGGACCGGAATGCCGTATTTGTCCTGAAAAGCCTTGACCACGGTCTTCCAGTGCGGCGCGCCAAGCTGGGCGTGATAGACAGAGACGCTGCCTTCCTTTTTGGCGGCCTCGATCACCTTGGTCCAGTCGTCGGACTGCGCATGGGCGACCGTCGACGCGCCCACCATGGCGAACGTCGCGAAAGCGGCAAACGTCCCCGCCCGCGAATAAGCTGTCACCATTGAAATCCTCCCATCGCGCCCATCGGGCGTCGGCTGCTTTGCGCGCAATGCGCCGTGGCTGCTTGACCCCGACAAGGCCAGATGTGGTAGTTGTAACCCAACCTGCATTGAATGCGAATTCGCGACCGGCCCGGCCCGGGCCTCGCGAGGGGAGTGGCGATGGCCGAGGCGTCGGTTTCTAAACGGGAAAAGGCCAGCGTCTTCGGGCATCCCGTGATCGACTGCGACGCCCATGTCGTCGTTCCCTCGATCAAATCCATCATGCCCTATCTCGATCGCTACTGGCGCCAACAGTTTCTCAACCGCGGCATCGACAAGCTGAGCTGGAATCTCACCAGCGATCCGCCGAACGCGCCGATATCCGGGCGCCCGGACTGGCGACCCAGCGACGGCAAACCGGGAACCGACCTCGACCTGATGCGCGAAAAGGCGCTCGACGCCTTTGGCGTCACTTACGCGATCGCCACCTGTGTCTGGGGTGGAGCGGTCCTGCACAGCGAGGACATGGCGGCGGTGGTCTGCACGGCGGTCAACGACTGGATCGCCACGGAGTGGCTGGACAAGGAGCCGAGGCTGCGCGCGTCGATCGTCATTCCGCTCGGAAATCCCGAACTCGCCGCCGAGGAAATCGAGCGCCGCGCCAGCGACCCGCGCTTTGTCGGCGTGACGATGTTCGTCGCCGGCGAACAGCCGCTGGGCAAGCGCCACAACTGGCCGATCTTCAAGGCCGCCGAGAAACACGGAATGCCGGTCTGCGTCCACGCGGGTTCGCTTTATCATCATCCCATGATGGCGAATGGCTATGGCTCGTACTTTCTCGAGGATTACGTGGCGCAGGCCTTCGCCTTCGAGAGCGCCACGCTAAGTCTGGTGAGCGAGGGTGTTTTCGCCAAATTTCCCGGCCTCAGGGTGGTGTTCCAGGAATCCGGCGTTACCTGGCTGCCGGCCTGCCTGTGGCGATTCAACAAGACGTGGCGCGGCGTGCGCGCGGAAATTCCGTGGGTCAAGCGCCCGCCGAAGGACATCGTGCGCGATCACATCCGCCTTACGACGCAACCCTTCGACGAGCCCGATGGCGCGGGCCAACTGGCGCGGTTCTGCGAGATGATGGACAGCGACCGGATGCTGCTGTTCTCGACCGACTTCCCGCACTGGCATTATGAGGGGACCGACGCGCTGCCGCTCGATCCAAAGAGCGACCTCGCCCGGCGCGTGCTATTCGACAACGCGATGGACACCTATCCCCGACTGCGGGAGGCCAGGACATGACAACGCAAACCCTTGAGCGCCCGATCCCGTCGCGGGTCGGCCCGAAAGAAGCCAGGCTCGGCGTTATCGATTGCGACATCCATCCGCAGGCCGCCAGCCCGACCGAGGTTCTGGCCTTCCTGCCTGAACGCTGGCGCGCCTATGTCAGGGAATACGGCGGCCTTTATCGCCAGCCGCTGTCCGACACGCTGTCGCATCCGCGCATGGCGCCGGATGTCGCGCGCGCCGACGCCTGGCCACCGACCGGCGGGCTGCCGGGCTCCGATCTCGCCTTCATGCAGAAGCAGCATCTCGACGCCAACAATGTTGAATACGGCATGCTGATGCCTCTCAACCGCGGCCCCGGCAATCAGCGCAATCTCGAATATGGCGCGGCGCTGGCTTGCGCGGTCAACGACTGGCAGATCGCCCATTGGGTCGAGCGCGACAAGCGACTGCGCGCCTCGATCGTGGTGACGCAGGAGCATCCGCCCTTCGCCGTCGCCGAGATCGAGAAGCGCGCCAGCGACAAGCGCTTCGCTCAGATCATGATCCCGCCGAAATGCCTTGAGCCGCACGGGCGTCGGCGCTACTGGCCGATCTACGAGGCCGCGGTGGCGCACAATCTGCCGCTGGCGCTGCATGTTGGCGGCATCAATGGCTACCCGCCAACGGCGAGCGGTTGGCCCTCCTATTACATCGAGGAACAGCACACCAACGTAACGGGCATGTTGAGCCTGATCACCAGCATGGTGCTGGAAGGGGTCTTCGAGCGGTTCCCCACGCTGAAAGTGGTGCTCGTCGAGGGCGGCGTCGCCTGGGCGCCGGCGCTGAAATGGCGGCTCGACAAGCACTGGAAACGATTGAAGAGCGAGGCGTCGCATCTGAAGCGCCTGCCCTCGGAATATATCCACGACCATTTCTGGATGACCACGCAGCCGCTCGACGAACCCGACAAGGACGGCGATCTCGTCGAGATGTTCGAGCATGTCGGCTTCGACCGCATCATGTTTTCCACGGATTATCCGCACTGGGATTTCGATGAGCCGAAATTCGTCGTCGGCAAGCTGCGCATCGGCGAGGAGAAGCTGAAACGTTTGCTGTCGGGCAACGCCAGGGAGCTTTACGGCCTGCCATGAGCAAGACACGTCATGTCGTCGCGGCCGTCGAGGAGGTGCCGCCGGGATCGCGCAAGCGACTGTCGCTGGAGGGGCGCGAGATCGCGCTGTTCAATCTCGCGGGGGAATTCTTCGCGCTGGGCGACAAGTGCCCGCACGAGAGCGGCTCGCTTTGCGCCGGCAAGATCATCGGTCTGGCCGCGGCCGACGAGCCGGGCAAATACCGGCTGGAGCGCGATGGCGAATTCGTCAAATGCCCCTGGCATGGATGGGAATTCGACATCCGCACGGGCCAGTCGTGGTGCGATCCCGCGCTGACGCGGGTGCGCGTTTACGAGGCGCATGTCGAACAGGGCGAGACGCTGGTCAAGGGGCCGTTCGTGGCCGATACCTATCCGGTCAGCCTCGAGCACAATTACATCGTGATCGAGGTTTGATCGCGGGAGGGGAATGACATGACTGAATTGTCGGCAGGATCGCCGACGCGGGGCGTTGCCATCGGCGCTGGCCTTGCGCCGCGGCGATCGGCGAGCCTGTGGAGCCGCATCGCGCCGGGCCGCGGCGTCGGCGTGATCACGCTTGTCATTTTGCTGTCGTTCCTGACGATCTATCCCCTTGGCATGTTGATGTATGGCAGCCTGCATTCGACGCCGCCGGGCATGGCGGGCGAATACAATCTCGACGGCTACCGGCAATTGATGTCGCGCGAGGCGATGGGCATTCTCTTCGCCACCATCAGCATCTCGCTCGGCAAGACGGTTCCCTCGCTGTTCCTCGCGGTGCTGCTCGCCTGGATCATCGCGCGCACCGACACGCCCTGGCGCGACAAGCTCGAAGTGCTGATCACGCTGCCGTTCTTTATTCCACCAATCCTGACCGCGATGGCCTGGGCGATGCTCGGCAATCCGCAGGTCGGCCTGATCAACCAGGTCTTCAAGTGGATGACGGGAATCAATTATTCCCCCGTCAATGTCTATTCCTGGGGCGGCGTCGTCTGGCACATGATCCAGTATTCGACACCATTCCTGTTCCTGTTCATCGTCGATGTCTTTCGCGCCATGGACCCGGCGCTGGAGGAGTCAAGCCGCATGTGCGGCGCCTCGCGCCTGCGCACGTTCTTCAACATCACGTTGCTCCTGATGCTGCCGGCGCTGACGAATTCCTTCATTCTCAGCTTTATCCGCGGCATGGAGAACTTCGAATCGCCGCTTTTCTTCGGCACGCCCGCCAAGATTACCGTCGCCACGACGGAAATGTACAACGCCATCAACCATCACGCGACGCCGGACTATCAATACGCCACCGCCATCGGTTTCGGGATTCTCGTCCTGATGTTTCTGCTGGTGTTCGCCCAATCGCGCATCCTGCGTGGGCGGAGTTTCGTCACCGTGACGGGCAAGGGCTATTCGCCGAGCGTGATGAAGCTCGGCAAATGGCGATGGGCGACATTCGCCTTCTGCATTCTGTTTTTCCTGGTCACGGTCGTGCTGCCGATCAGCCAGTTGTTCATCGGCTCGTTCTTCCGCTTCTTCGGCTTCTATCAGTGGGACATGCTGACGCTTGAGCATTATCGCGCGGTATTCTCGTCGAGCGAAATCTGGCGCGGCATCACCAACACGATGTTCCTCGGCCTTGTCGGCGCGACCATCACGATGGGGCTGGGTGCGATCGTCGCCTATATCTCGGTTCGCACGAAATGGCGCGGGCGCCGGCTCATCGACATGCTGGCCTGGTTGCCGTGGATGATGCCGGGCATGGTGCTTGGCATCGGCTTCCTCTGGGCCTTCGCCATGTTGCCCGGTCCGTTCCCGATCTACGGCACGATCTGGGCGCTGCTGCTGGCCTATCTCGCTCTCGGAACGCCCGTCGCGACGCGCGTCATGACGGGCGCCTACGCGCAGCTTTCCTTTGATCTGGAGGAGTGTTCGCGCGTTCATGGCGCGACGTTCTTCCAGACGCTGTGGCGCATTCTGGTGGCGCTGGCGTGGCCGTCCTTCGCGGTCGGCTGGGTGCTGACGTTCTTCGGCATCATGCGCGAACTGTCGGCGTCCGTTTTGCTCTATTCCGTCGGCTCGGAGGTTCTGTCGGTCGTGCTGATGAAGCTCTGGGCCAACGGGCTCGCCGAACAGGTCAGCGTCATCGGTCTGCTGATGATGCTGCTCGTCATCGCCTTTCGCTGGGTTCAGATCAGAATTCTCAAACGCTACATGACCGCGCTTTAGGCGCGAGGGGAAACGCCACGGAATGTCCGCGATCACTCTTGAAAAAGTCAGCCGTACCTTTGGCGATTTCGTCGCCGTCGATGGCGTCGATCTCGATGTCGCCACCGGCGAGTTCGTCACGCTCCTGGGGCCGTCGGGCTGCGGCA
>CAISJZ010000036.1 GCA_903885755.1 uncultured Hyphomicrobiales bacterium
CTGGAATGCAAAATTTGTAAATTACGTATTTTCTTGACCTTGGTTAACGCCGATGCTTGATTTGGCGCGCGGCAAGAACTGGCCGCGGGGGCGCCTGTTTTTCAGGCCGCGACCGCGGCATCGATTTTCAAACAGGCGTCGGTCATGCGTCATTTTATTCCGAAACTGGCAATTGGAGCGTTCACCGCCGCCGTGACGCTCGCGTGCGCCGGACAAGCCATGGCTGGCGGCTACGGCTATTACGAGGATTATGCCGCCCCGGTGGTCAGCTATCAGAACGTCGTGCGCTACCATCAGATCCCCGTGACCGCATATCATACGGTGCGTACGGTTCATTAGGTGCCGGTCGTCTCGTACCGGACGGTGGTGCGTTATCAGCACGTCCCCGTGACGACCTACCGGACGGTGCGGACGGTGGAGCCGCTTCCGGTTGTCCATTACGCGCCAGTCTACCCCGTGGTTTATCCGGCCTACGTCATCAACGACTGGTGCGACTGAACGCGCATCGACCACCGAGCCATTAATCGGACGCGCCCGAGCGCGCTCGATCCCTCATTCCATCTTGATATTGAGCGCCTTGATCAGCGCGCTCTTTTCGCCATTGTCCTCCGCCAGCCGCCGGGCGTAGTCGGCGCGCTTCAGGAACATTGGCAGGGCCCCGGAGTCGGTGAGCAGCTTCTGGTAGTCGGGAGCGGCCCACGCCTTCGCGCAGGCCGCCTCCAGCATATCGATCGCCGCGACCGGCGTCGCCCTTGGCGCATAAATGCCAATAAAACTGGTCTTTGACACCTTGTACCCGAGCTCGCCCATGCTGGGCGCGTTGGGAAATACCGAACTGCGCGCGTCGCCCAACGTCGCGAGCACGCGCGCATTGGACGATCGGATCGAGGCGACCGAACCGACCGCTAGATCGAGGTTGCCGCCAACGACATCCTGGATCATTTGCGCCACGGCGCGATAGGGCGCGTGCTTCATCGTGATCCCGGCGGAGACCATCAGACTCTCGACCTGTAAATGCGGGATCGTCGCCAGGCCGGGACTGCCGAATGTCAGGGGTTTCGCGACGTCGCGCGCCCGCGCTACCAGCGCGCCGAGATCGGCGATTGGCGAGTTGGGGCCAACAAACAGCGCGAACGTATCATCGTAGATCTGGCAAACCGGTTGAAAGGCGTCGATTTCATAGGGCGGATTGACTTTCAGCCGTGGCTGCACGGTGAGCGGTCCCTGCGGGCCGAATGCAAGCGTGTAACCATCGGGCGCCGCGTTCGCGACATCGGCGAACCCGATGGAGCCTGACGCGCCCTCCCTGTCGACAATGATGATCGATTGTCCGAGCTCGCGCGTCAGCCCCTCCGCCAGCCCCCGCGCGAGAATGTCGGGCGACGTGCCGGCCGAAAAAGGCACGATGAGACGGATCAGGCGGGAGGGATAGGTTTCCGCCAGCGCCGCGTTAAGCCCGACTATGCCCAGCGCGAGGGCAAGAAAGATTGTCGGGCGCGCGCGTCTCGTCATGTCCAGCCTCGCGAAACAGGAACAGGGGATGAAACAAATTCGTCGCTAGAACCGGCTTGGTCAATCCGCCCCGTAATCATGGTCCGGATAATTCTGGTCTCCGGCCTTCCAGTAACCGCGCGTATGAAGTCGCGCGGGCGCGACGCCGCGCTCCTTGAGGAGACGATCTCGAATCCGGCGCATGGCGGCTGCCTCGCAAGCGACCCACCACGCGGTATCGGCGGCTTGTGGCGGCAAGGCTCCGACGGCGACTTCAAGCAGCGTCCCCGGGCGAGCGCCGACCGGCGCCCGGTGCAGCCACGTCGGACGATTGGCAATGAGAGGGCTGATTTCGCGTTCGTCGCCAATATCGGAAATTTCAAGCAAAAGCGTTGCCTCGCAGTCGCGCGGCAACGCCTCGATGATCATGCCAGCGGCGGGGATCGCGGTATCATCGGCGACAATGACGATGTGACGGACTCCCTCGGGAACGGGATAGCCGCCGCCGGGCCCGCTGAGCAGCATGGAATCGCCGACACGCGCGCCAACCGCCCAGTTCGACGCCAGTCCCTCGCCATGCAGAGCGAATTCGACCTCGAGCCGGGCCCGCGCGACATCGTATCGACGCGGCGTGAAGGTGCGCGACGGCGGCCGCGGCGCATCGGGCGCGAGATCGACGGGTTGACCCGCCGGCGGGAAGAACAGCTTCATGTGGCCGCCGGGCTTGGTCTGACCGAAACTCGCGAGATCATCGCCCGTGAAGGTCACGCGGACGACGCCTGGCGTGGCTCGCTCAATATGCTCGACAACCGCGGGTCGCGGCGGCGGACGGCGCTTTTTCGTGGGGGCCGGGGGATTGTTTTGTTCGGTCACGTCGATATCCTTTTCAGGCGCGAATTCCCGTCCGCCCTTCCCTCGCCGACAGCCATCTGGCATCCGTTTGAGCGTCCTTGTCGAGCGCCGTGTCGGAGGTCATGCCTTCAACATGTCGTTGTATTCCGCCACGGCGGGGATGGCCACTCAGCCAGGTCGAATTTCATGCTGTTTCGCCGCCGCGCGCTTTTCACGCCGGCGCCTTGCGGTCGTCACGTTTGAATCCTAGCGTCGAATCCCGGCGCATAAACCGGATCAACCCGCTCTCGAGGAGGCAACCATGACCAGTTCGCACGGCGCGTTTTTGTGGCACGAACTGATGACGTCCGACCCCGCGGCCGCCAGGACTTTCTACGCAAACGTCATGGGCTGGACCGTCGAGCCGTCGCCGGTTCCCGGAATGGACTACTGGATGTTCAAGGCAGGTCCGGCTCCGGTATGCGGCCTGATGAGCGTACCCGAGGACGCGAAGGCCGCGGGCGCGCGGCCCATGTGGGTCGGCTATGTCGGCGTCGACGATGTCGATCAGGCGACGAAGAAGGCGGAGACCCTTGGCGGAACCGTCTTTCGCCAGCCACATGACATCCCAAACGTGGGACGATTCTCCATCATTGGCGACCCGGATGGCACGATGATCGCGCTTTTCAAATTCGCCGGCCACATGCCATTCGAGCCGCCGCCGCAAGGTGCCACCGGTCATGTCGGCTGGAATGAACTCTATGCACACGACTGGCCGACGGCCTTCGCCTTTTACAGCGAGATGTTCGGCTGGCGGAAGGATCAGGCGATCGATATGGGCCCAATGGGGACCTATCAGCTCTACGCGCATGGCGAGCACGCCATCGGCGGCATGATGAGCAGGCCGCCGCACATTCCCACGACCCGATGGATTTATTACGTCAACGTAGAGAACATCGATTCCGCCATCGCGCGGACAACGGCCGGCGGAGGCCAGATCCTGCATGGCCCCGTCGAGGTGCCCGGCGGATCGTGGATCGCGCAGGCGCTCGATCCTCAGGGCGCCATGTTCGCGATGGTCGGTCCGAAGTCCTAGCGGACGCGGGCGCGCGAATTGCAAGACCGGCGGGCGACGAAAAGTCCCGTCGCGCGAACGACGGGATGGTGATATTGAATAACGATCCCGCCGCCTCGCCATTCGCACGCTTGGAGATTTCATCATGGACATCAAAAATCAGGTCGCCGCGATCACCGGCGGCGCGTCGGGTCTGGGCGAGGCGACCGCCCGCAAGCTCGCCGCGTCCGGCGCGCGCGTCGCGATCATCGACCGCGACGAGGCGCGCGCGAAACTCGTCGCGGGCGAACTTGGCGGCCGGGCGTTCATCTGCGACGTATCGAGCGCCGCGAGCGCCGAAGCCACCTTTGTCGACATCGAGAAAAGCCTCGGCGCGCCACGCATACTCGTCAATTGCGCCGGCATCGCCATCGCCAAGCGCATGGTCGGTCGCGACGGCGCTCACTCGCTGGAGGATTTCGCGCGCATCATCGGCGTCAATCTGATCGGCACCTTCAACATGATGCGCCTCGCCGGAACCATCATGTCGAAACTGCCGCCGATGGAAGACGGCGAACGCGGCGTGATTGTCTCCACCGCTTCGGTCGCCGCCTTCGATGGCCAGATCGGGCAGGTCGCCTATTCCGCCTCCAAGGGCGGCGTCGCCGCCATGACCCTGCCGGTCGCGCGCGAACTCGCGCAGTTCGGCGTGCGCGTGATGGCGCTGGCGCCTGGCCTCTTCAAGACGCCGCTGCTCGCGCAATTACCGCAGGAAGCGCAGGACGCGCTCGCCGTCGCGATCCCCTTCCCGCACCGACTTGGCGAGCCCGGCGAATTCGCGGCGCTCGTCCATCACATCGTCGAGAACCGTTATCTTAACGGCGAGACGATCCGCCTTGACGGTTCCCTGCGCATGGCGCCGCGCTGAGGCCGCGCGGATGTTCGTCAATCGCCGCAAGGTGCATATCGAATGGGGCGATTGCGATCCCGCCGGGATCGTTTTTTATCCGCGCTATTTCGCCATGTTCGACGCTTCGACCATGGCGCTGTTCGAGGCGGTCGGCTGGCCGAAAAAATCGCTGATGAAAAAATTCAATTTCCGCGGCTGGCCGATGGTCGACACGCGCGCCAAATTCGCGATCCCCTCGGCCTTCGGCGATGACATCGTGATTGAAACCACGATCTCGGAATTCCGCCGGTCGAGTTTCGACATTGCCCACAAGGCGTGGCGCGGAACCGACCTCGCGATCGAGGCGTGGGAGACACGGGTGTGGACCGGCCCACATCCGGACGATCCCGAACGCATCAAATCCGCGCCGATACCAGCCGAAATCGTCCGTGCCCTGAGTGGAACGCCAGAGCCGGAGGCGGCCTGAGCGAATTTCGTTGAGTTGCGGCGTCGGTGTTTGCCATAATGCCATTCATGGCCGTATGGCCTTCTCGGGCGTCGCGACGGGGACGAAGGCCATTCGCAAAATCAAGAAAAAATCGGCGTCATCCTCTAATGGAGAAGCCAGCCCTGTCGTCGCGCTGGGCCCTCTTGAACGGTCGATTGGCTATGCCCTGCGCCGGGCTCAGGTCGCCGTTTTCGCGGACTTCCGCGAGAACATGGGCTCGGCCGGCCTGCGCCCCGCGCAGTTCAGCGTTCTGCTTGTCGTGCGCGAAACACCCGGCCTCAAGCAGAGCGTCATCGCGGATCGGCTTGGCATTCAACGCACCAATTTCGTCGCCATGGTCGATGAATTGCAGAAAAAGGGCTGGCTCGACCGGCGGCCCGCCGACCGGCGTTCCTACGCCCTGCACCTGACGACGGCGGGCGAGACCAAGATCGCCGAAGCTCTCGCCCTTCATTCAGCCATGGAACGGCGCATTGGCCGCCTTCTGGGCCCGGGCGGACGCGCCCTGCTTCTGGACCACCTGCATTCCATCGCCTCCACGCTGGGAACCACGCCGGACGAGGGTTGACATGGACGCCGCTCCGCCGCGCCTCGTGATTGTCGCCGCCGTTGGGCGTAACGGCGCGATCGGCGCCCGCGACCAACTCCCCTGGCGCTTGCGGACCGATCTGCGCCGCTACCGCGCGATCACCATGGGCAAACCCATGATCATGGGCCGCAAGACCTTCGAGTCCATTGGCAAACCCCTGCCCGGCCGCGAAACCATCTTGCTCTCCCGCGAAGGCGGCGCCACGGCGGATGGCGTTTTTGTCGCGCGCAACCTCGAGGCGGCCTTGAGAATCGCCACCGACCGGGCGCGCGTGATGAATACGAACGAGATCATCGTGGCTGGCGGCGCCGACATCTACGCCCAGTTGATCGACCGGGCGGACACGCTGCGGATCACCGAGGTCGATCTCGCGCCCGACGCCGACGCCTTTTTCCCGACGATCAATCCCGCTCTCTGGCGGGAAGCCGGCCGCGAAATCCATCCCGCCGGCCCCGAGGATGAGGCCGCCTTCGCCTTTGTCGACTATGACAGACGCGAACGTGATACACCCCTCGGTTGAAAAGCCGCCCATCTATGGTTAGGTGCGGTCCGGCTTAAAGCGAGGATTCGAATGCCCTGGAGCAATCAAGGCGGCGGCGGAGGCGGGCCCTGGAAACCCAATCCGCAGGGGCCATGGGGCCAAGGTCCCTCCGGCGGCGGACCGGGGTCGCCAGACCTTGAGGAATTGCTGCGCCGCGGGCAGGAAAAGCTGCGCCAGATGTCGCCCGGCGGATTCGGGTTCAAATGGTTGCCGGTCATCGCGATCGTCGCCGTTGCCCTCTGGGCCCTGAGCGGATTTTACACGGTCCAGCCGAACGAGACCGCGCTCAACATGAAGTTTGGCCAGTACATCGGCAAGACGGCCTCGGGCCTGAACTACAATTGGCCCTACCCCATCGGCTCCGTGATCAAGCTGCGCGTCACCGACCGTAACACCACGAGCATCGGTTTCATCTTCAGCGCCGATCCGCGCACGGGCTCGCAAACCCACGTCGATCGTCCCGAGGAGAGTCTGATGCTCACCGGCGACGACAACATCGCCGACGTCAAGTTCGTGGTGATCTGGCAGATCAATCCACTCAAGCCGGAGGATTTCGCCTTCAACGTTCGCCATCAGGAACTGACCATCAAGGCGGTCGCCGAGAGCGCTATGCGCGAGATCGTCGGGCGCACGCAAATCCAGAAAATTCTCACGGCGGAACGCAAGGTCATCGAACCCGCGGTTCAGGACCTCATGCAAAAGACCCTTGAGGATTACCATGCCGGCGTCACCATCATTCAGGTGCAGTTGCAATCGGTCGATCCGCCGGAACAGGTCATCGCGGCCTATCGCGACGTGACGGCCGCCCAGCAGGATCAGGATCGCCTGAGCAACGAGGCCGACGCCTACGCCAACCGCGTCGTGCCGGAAGCGCGCGGCCAGGCCGCGCAGATTCTTCAGCAGGCGCAGGCCTACCGCGAACAGACGGTGGCCGAGGCCAAGGGCCAGGCGTCGCGCTTCCAGCAAGTGTACGAGGAATACCGCAAGGCGCCGGACGTCACGCGCGAACGTCTCTATCTCGAAACGATGGAGCGCGTGTTCGGGGCCATGAACAAGGTCATCGTCGATCAACCCGGTGGAACGGGCGTCGTGCCCTATTTGCCTCTCGGCGCGCTTGACGCGCCCGGTCGCCCGCAATCCGCGCCGGCCCAATCCAGCCAGCAGGGGGGCGCGCGATGAAAAGCCCGATGTCCGCCTTCGACCTTCTCGCCGTCTTCCTGATCGCGCTGTTCGCCCTCGCGAACTCCATCTACACCATCCATCAGACCGAACAGGCGCTTGTCCTGCGGTTTGGCGAACCCGCGCCCGGTCGCTCCCTCGTGACCGATCCCGGCCTGCACATGAAACTGCCGTTCATCGAAACGGTCGTTTTCATCGACAACCGCATTCTCGACCTCGAGACGGCGAAACAGGAAGTTCTCGCCTCCGACAACAACCGGATCGAGGTGGACGCCTTCCTGCGCTACCGCATCGTCGCCCCGCTGCGGTTCTATCAGCAGGTACGCACCACCGAAGGCGCCGAAAGCGCCCTGTCGAACGTGCTCAACTCCGCCGTGCGCCGCGTGCTCAGCGAAGCGAACCTGCCACAGATCGTGCGCGACCAGCGCGCGCAACTGATGGTCAAGATTCGTGATCAGGTCGAACAGGAGGCCAGCAAGTTCGGCCTCAGCATTGTCGACGTGCGCATCCGGCGCGCCGACCTGCCGCGGCAGATTTCCGAGAAGGTCTTCAGCCGCATGCAGACCGAGCGCGCCCGCGAGGCGGCGGACTTCCGCGCGCAAGGCTCCGAACAGGCGCAGAAGATCACCGCCAAGGCCGATCGCGACGTGGTTGTGCTGCGCGCCAACGCACAGCAGGAAGCCGACCAGTTGCGCGGCCAGGGCGAGGCCGAGCGCAACCGGATTTTCGCCGAAGCCTATGGCAAGGATCCGGAGTTCTTCGCGTTCTGGCGTTCGATGCAGGCCTATGAAGCGGGCCTCAAATCCAGCGACACGCGCATGGTGCTGAGCCCGAATTCGGACTTCTTCCGCTATTTCGGCAAGCCCTCTGGCGCCCCGGAGCCCAAGGCGGCTTCCATCAAATAGACCAACGACCCATAATGGGCGGAAATCGTGGCGGGTCGCCGTGTTTCCGCCCCAATGCATTGATCGATAGACCCGCCGTCCGGCGAAGCCCGGCCAGCCATTCAGGAGACAACCCGATGGGTTCCGCCGCCATTTCAGCCAGATTGTCGCCCGCGCGCCGCGCCCGCGGCCTCGCCGCCGCCCTCGCGTTGGGCGTCGCGGCTTTGCCGGTCCTCGGAGCCCTCGCGCCGGTCCCCGCGTTCGCCAAGGGCACCGGAATGGAGTCACTCGCGGACCTCGCGGCCGCGGTCAGCGACGCGGTCGTGAACATTTCGGCGGCGCAGACCGTCGAGGACAAGCGCACCGCGGGTGCGCCCAACCTGCCGCAGGGAACGCCCTTCGACGATCTCTTCGAGGAATTCTTCAAGCGCCGCCAGCAGCAGGGCGAAGGACCCAATCCAGCCCCCGCGCCGCGCCAGCGTCGGTCGAATTCGCTTGGCTCGGGATTCGTCATCGATTCCGCCGGCATCGTCATCACAAACAATCACGTCATCGCCGACGCCAACGAAATCACCGTGATCTTCACCGACGGCCAGAAGCTGAAGGCCGAGGTCATCGGCAAGGACGCCAAGGTCGATGTCGCCGTGCTGCGCGTGAAGCCGGAAAAGCCGCTCAAGGCCGTGAAATTTGGCGACAGCGACAAGATGCGCGTCGGCGACGCGGTGATGGCGGTCGGCAACCCCTTCGGCCTCGGCGGCACGGTGACCTCGGGCATCGTCTCGGCGCGCAATCGCAACATCGAGAGCGGCCCCTATGACAATTACATCCAGACGGACGCGGCCATCAACAAGGGCAATTCCGGCGGTCCGCTGTTCAACATGGACGGCGATGTCGTTGGCATCAACACCGCGATCCTCTCGCCGACCGGCGGCTCGGTTGGCATCGGCTTCGCCACGCCGTCCGCCACCGTCATGCCGGTGATCGACCAGTTGCGCCAGTTCGGCGAAACCCGCCGCGGCTGGCTCGGCGTGCGCATCCAGAACGTCGATGATCAGACCGCCGAAAGCCTCGACCTCGGCAAGCCGCGCGGCGCGCTCGTCGCCGGCGTCGACGACAAGGGTCCGGCCAAGCCCGCCGGAATCAAGAATGGCGACGTGATCGTCAAGTTCGACGGCAAGGACATCAAGACCTCAACCGATCTGCCCAAGATCGTCGCGCAGACGACGGTCGGCAAGGACGTGCCGGTGACCATTGTGCGCGGCGGCAAGGAGATGGAAATCAAGGTCAAGCTCGGCCGTCTGGAGGAAGGCGAGAAACTCGCCGCCCTTGACAAGGACGATGGCAAGGGCGGCCCCGCCGCGCCGGGCAAGAGCGCGGTGCAGAAGGCGCTCGGCATGGAGCTGGGCGCGATCACGCCCGATCTGCGCAAGAAATACGGCCTCAAGGATGGCGCCGATGGCGTTTTGATCACCAGCGTCGAGCCGAATTCCACGGCCGCCGACAAGCGCGTCAACGCGGGCGACCGCATCCTGGAAATCAACCAGGAGTCGATGGCCAAGCCCGAGGATGTCGTGAAGAAGCTCAAGGCGCTGAAGGATCAGGGCCGCAAGTCGGCGCTGGTGTTCGTCGCTTCGCCGCAGGACGACAAGCGCTTCGTGCCGCTGGCGCTGGAATAGCCAATCGTCGCTTTGAAATTTGACAGGGCGCGCCGGTCGACGGCGCGCCCTTTTCATTCAATCCACGAATTCATCGCGCGCATAACCCTGGGCGAAGAGCAGCGCCGAGAGATCGCCATGGTCGATCCGCGCCGCGGCGGCCATCGCCACGGCCGGCTTGGCGTGAAACGCAACGCCGAGCCCCGCCTCCTTGATCATGGCGAGATCGTTCGCGCCGTCGCCGACCGCCAGCGTCTCGTCCTTGACGAGTCCCTTGGCCGCGCGCAGATCGACCAGCGTCTCGAATTTCGCCTCGCGGCCGAGAATCGGCTCGGCGACCTTGCCGACGAACTTGCCATTCTCGACCAGCAACGTGTTGGCGCGGTTCTCGTGAAAGCCGATGGTCGTGGCGATCCGGTTCGTGAACAGGGTGAAGCCACCCGACACGAGCACGGTATAGGCGCCATTCGCGCGCATGGTGCGCACCAGCGTCGCGCCGCCTGGCGTCAGCTTGATGCGGTCCGCGATGACCGTGTCGACCACGTCGGCGCCAAGCCCCGCCAGCAACGCCACGCGCGCGCGCAGCGAGGTCTCGAACACCAGTTCGCCGCGCATGGCGCGCTCGGTGATTTCGGCGACCTCGGCTTTCTTGCCGACATAGTCGGCGAGTTCATCGATGCACTCCTGCCCGATCATTGTGGAATCCATGTCCGCGAGAAACAGCCGCTTGCGACGAAAAGCCAGCGGCTGGATAAACAGATCGACGGGCTCATCGCCGATGTCGATACGCAGGGAGTTCGCCAACCGGCGATCGTCGATTTCCCGTGTCGCCGCGAATGGGATATCGACGGCGTAGCCATCGTCGAGCCAGACAGGTTCGCCCGGCGCCGGCAAGTGGCAGGCAAGATCGCGCACAAGTCCCGGCGTCAGCGCTGGCGGCCCGGAAGCGGCGGAAACGAGCGTCAGCACATGGTTCAACTTTGCCGTCATGGCGCAACCCATCATCGGAGCCGCCGCGGGTGAACGGGCGACGGCCTTCGGCGATCCTTATCGCGGGACCGACGGCGAGCGGCAAGTCCGCCGTCGCCATCGCGCTGGCGCGCCAGTATGGCGGCGTGGCGATCAACGCGGATTCCATGCAGGTCTATCGCGACCTGCGCATTATCACCGCTCGCCCCTCGCCGGAGGAGGAAGCCGCCGCGCCCCACGCCCTGTTTGGCCATGTCGATGGCGCGATCAATTATTCCGTCGGCCACTACCTGCGCGACGCCGCTTCGGCGCTCGCCGACGCTCGCGCCAGCGGTCTTGTCCCGATTTTCGTCGGCGGCACCGGCATGTATTTCAAGGCGCTGATCCGCGGCCTGTCGGCGATCCCCGCCGTGCCCGCCAGCGTGCGCGAACGTGTGCGTCTCGCCGCGGAGGGCGCAAGCGCGCCGGAACTTCACGCGCGCCTTGCCGCGCGCGATCCCTTGATGGCCGCAAAACTGCGCCCGAGCGATCCCCAGCGCATCCTGCGCGCACTGGAAGTCTTCGAGGCGACCGGACAGAGCCTCGCGACCTTTCAAGGCGCGCGCGGAAAACCCATGTTCGAAATCGCCGATTGCATCGCGCTGTTCCTCGACGTGGAGCGTGAAACGCTGGGGCACCGCATCGACGCGCGATTCGACGCCATGATGCAATCGGGCGCGATGGAGGAGGTGCGCGCGCTCGCCGCCCGCGGGCTCGATCCCGCCCTGCCCGTCATGCGCGCCCATGGCGCGCCAGGCCTGATCGCGCATTCGCGGGGCGATTGCTCGCTCGCCGACGCCATCGCGCGCGGAAAAATCGACACGCGGCATTATTCAAAGCGCCAGCGAACCTTCGCGCGCCATCAATTGCCGGAATTCGCCTGGGTTGCGCCCGAAGCCGCCCTGGCGGAAACCGCGCGCCAACTCGCGGCGCGTGACGCCAGAAACGCCTGACCAGCCGGCGTCACCAGAACACGCGTCCCAGCCCCGGCGCCCTCGCGAATGACAAAGCCACGATCGACCGCGTCCTCCCAGACCGTGAGGCGCGGACACGAGGTCCGCCACGCGTCGATCACATCGGCGTAGCTTCGAGGTTCGCGCGCGATCCATTCGACAAGATCGAAAATGAGCGGATCGAGATCCCCGGTCATGCCTCGCTCCTGAGTTGCGTCGCCTTCCCCGGATTGTCAGGCAACGGAGATGAGCGCGTCAATTGGGGTGCGGCACGGATAGATGAGACACTCGGCTGAGGTAAATTTAACCTCAACCGGAGTGTCAAACATGACGAATGATGAAGGGCGCAAGCCCGAAG
>CAISJZ010000037.1 GCA_903885755.1 uncultured Hyphomicrobiales bacterium
AAAAAAGGCCTCCGCGACGCACGTCCGGAGGCCTCTTTTGTCGGTCGAAAAGCGCGGGAATTTACATCTGCTCGTAGACGAGCTTGCCGTCGGGCGCCTTCTTCCAGAGATAGACGACATAATCGGCGTCGTTGCGATCGCCCTTGGCGTTGTATGAGAACTTGCCGATCACCGTATCGAAGGTCATGCCGGAGTGCATGGAGTCCGCCACTTTCTTCGGATCGAGCGAGTTGGCTTTTTCCGCCGCCTGCTTGAAGACTTGCACCGCCGCGTAGCTGTAGAGCGTGTAGGATTCCGGATTGATCTTGCGCGCCTCGAGCTTTTTCACGACGGCGGCGGCTTCCGGCTTCTTGGTGGGGTCTGGCCCGAACGTCATCAGCGAGCCCTCGACGCCGGGGCCGCCGACCGACCCGAATTCGGCCGCCGCGAGGCCGTCGCCGCCCATCATCGTCGCCGTGACGCCCTGATCGCGCATCTGGCGCACGATCAGGCCGCCTTCGGTGTAGAGACCGCCGAAGAACACGATGTCGGCGCCCTTTTCCTTGATCTTCGAGACGATCGCCGAATAGTCCTTCTCGCCGGTGTTGACGCCCTCATAGAGAACTTCGGTTACGCCCTTGGCGTTGAGACCTTTCTTCGTCTCGTCGGCGAGGCCTTTTCCGTAAGTCGTTTTGTCATGGACGATGGCGATCTTCTTGCCCGCGAGATGGCTCAGAATGTAATCGGAGGCGACAGCGCCCTGCTGGTCGTCGCGACCGCAGGTGCGAAACACGTTCCACATCTTGCGTTCGGTGAACGTGGGATTGGTGGAAGCCGGCGTGATCTGGACGATGCCATTTTCCTGATAGGTTTCCGACGCTGGAATTGAGACGCCGGAGTTGTAGTCACCGACGACGAATTTCACGCCGTCGCCGACAAATTTGTTGGCGACGGAGACACCCTGCTTGGGATCGGAAGCGTCATCGCCGAAGGAGAGTGTGATCTTCTGGCCCAGAATGCCGCCCGCGGCGTTGATGTCCTCGACCGCTTGCTCGACGCCGTTTTTCATCTGCGCGCCGGTGGCCGCGCTGGGGCCGGAAATTGGCCCGGCCATGCCGAGTTTGACCTGAGCCTGCGCCGCGGCGGACCAGCCGAGGGCGATCGCCAGCGCGAGGCCCGAATAAAATCCCGTCTTCATGCCTTGCTCCCCTTGGGAAATCAGACGCCGGACGCGCCCGTCTCCGGCGCGCCATTGCCACAGCATGGCCGGTTTTGACCGGCGCGGGAAGATCAAATCGTCGCGCCGCTGCCTCAGGCCTTGTCCAGCCCGTACAGCGTGTGCAGGGTCCGCACGGCGAGCTCGGTGTATTCCGCGTCGATCAGCACCGAGAACTTGATCTCGCTGGTGGTAATGGCGCGAATGTTGACGCCCTTGTCGGCGAGCGCCTTAAAGGCCTTGGCGGCGACGCCCGCGTGGCTGCGCATGCCAACGCCGATCGCGGAAATCTTCACCACCTCGGTCGCGCCCTGCAATGACGAGAAGCCGATCTCCGCCTTGTTGGCATCGAGGATCGCGCGGGCGCGTTCGTAATCCGCATTGGTGACGGTGAAGGTGAGATCGGTGGTTTTTGCGTCGTCGCTGACCACCTGAATGATCATGTCGACATTGATGTTGGCCTCGGCCAGCGGCACGAAGATGCTGGCGGCGACGCCGGGCTTGTCGGCCACGCGCCGCAGGGTGATCTGCGCCTCGTCCCGCGCGAAGGCGATACCGGTGACGACCTGCTGTTCCAAGATATCCTCCTCGTCGCAGATAAGCGTGCCTGGGCGCGGATCGTCGGGATCGTCGAAGGACGAGCGCACGAAGGTCTTGACCTTGTGCACCATCGCCACCTCGACGGAGCGAACCTGCAAAACCTTGGCGCCAAGCGACGCCATTTCCAGCATTTCCTCGAAAGCGATGCGATCCAGCCGCCGGGCCTTCGGCACCACGCGCGGATCGGTCGTATAGACGCCATCGACGTCTGTGTAGATGTCGCAGCGGTCGGCGGCGATGGCGGCGGCGATGGCGACGGCGCTGGTGTCCGAGCCGCCGCGGCCGAGGGTCGTGATGCGCCCGGTCGCCTCATGGACGCCCTGAAAGCCAGCGATCACGGCGACTTCCTTGCGCCCGAAGCCCTCGATCAGTCCGGCGCCGTCAATCGATTCAATGCGGGCCGAGCCGTGGGCGTCGTTGGTGCGCACGGGGATCTGCCAGCCCTGCCAGGACCGGGCGGGCCAGCCCGCCTCGCGCAGGGCCAGCGCCAGCAGGCCCGATGTCACCTGCTCTCCGGAGGCGACAACCGCGTCATATTCCCGGGGATCGTGGAATTTGGAGATTTCATTGACCCAGCCGACCAGCTCGTTGGTCTTGCCGGACATGGCGGAGACAACGACCGCGACGTCGAAGCCAGCGTCGACCTCGCGCTTGACGTGGCGGGCGACGTTGCGAATGCGATCGATATTGGCGACGGACGTGCCGCCGAATTTCATGACTAGACGGGCCATGGGCTCGAAGGTCCGTGGGGAGGGAGTTTTCGGACACGCGCGGCTAAAGCCAAAACGCGCCCCGAACAGGGCGCGTTCATATGACTTTCAGGCGCGAGCCTGTCAACGCGGGCCGCGCGCCGCGGTCAGGCGTTGCGCAGGCGACGTTCGCGGGCATAGGCGGCGATGCCGCGCAAACGCCGCGTCCAGCGCAGCCCGGCCTTGGGCAGGCTGGCGCGTTCCCGCGCCCGCTCCGCGGAACGAACGTAGGCAATTACGGGTTGGCCGACCTCAGGCGCCGGCGCGGGGGAGACTCCCGGCGCATCGTCGTCGGACTCCGCCCAGGCAATCCAGGACGGCACGTGGGGCGGGAAACCGCCTTCCGGGACGATCTTGCGCGGGCGTCCGCGGCCGCGCTTGACTGGCGGCGGGCCAGCGGAGGCGGTTGGCGGGAACAGCGTCCGCTGGCCCGTCGGCGCGGATTGAACTGGGGTCGCGCGGGCGATCTTGTCGAGAGCCTCGCTGACGATGTCCGGGGTGACCGGTACGGAGCGAACGCCTGATCCGGCGACCTTTGGCGGCCGTCCGCGACGGCGCTTGAGCGTCGGCGCCTCGATCACGCGAGGCTTGTTCTTGGAGCCCGGCTTGCGACCACGCCGTTTGGGCGCGGGTTCGTCCTCCACGGCGAGCGGAGGAGGGTCTTTCGGCAGGGCTTCGAGAATCCGCCGCGCCGCCTGATTTGGTGGGCTCGTCTCAAAGACTTCCTCGGCGCGCGCCTCGGCGGCGCGCGATCGGGGGGCGGGTTTTTCCGGTTCGGCGCCGAACAACGCGCTTTCGGCGCGCTGAATGGCATCGTCGAATGAAAGACCTTCGAGAACGGATGGGGTAACGACGGCGCGCTTCGCGCCTCGCTTTACCTCGACCACAAAGGGCCGCTTGTCACGACGCATCATACCTCTTGATGAGTTCATATCCGCGGGTTTTCCCTGGAGAAAGAAAAGTTGAAATTAGATCGATCGCGAAACCGGATATCAAAAATGACTGAAAGACCAACAGTTCAATTGTAGA
>CAISJZ010000038.1 GCA_903885755.1 uncultured Hyphomicrobiales bacterium
AGAAAGACTACCGAAGATACCGCTCGAACCGCTATTGCCCGGGTTCGACCCCTGGTTCAGGTAAAGATTTCCGTCCGAACCGACCGAAAACCCGACGTTCTGGTTGCTGCCTCCCAACAAGCTGAGAAACGAGCCGCCCCCTGATCCGCTGGAGATGCTCCCGGAGCCGATGCCGAGCTTGGAAGCGACGGCTGCGAACCGTTGATATTCCTGCGTGCCCTGTGCGCCCTGGATCGCCAAAGCGGCCGGGTTACCGGCGGCCAACCCGGCGCTATACTGCCCGAGGTTTCCCAGCGTCGTGGTCACATATTGGGAGATGGTGTCGCCACCATGATTGCCATTATACTTGTTCAGAAGTCCGGCAAGGGTGTCCGATCCGCTTGGTCCGGAGAGAAAACTATTGAGGTTATTCAGGGCTGCATCGAGATTTATGCCGAATATTTCCAGAGATGCCTGTGAGTGACCCTGCGGATAGTTTGAATTGATCTGCCAGGGGCCGATCGAATAGCCGCTGTCATTGGCATTCGGCGTGTGCCGCAGATCGCTCCCGAAAGAACTTTCGGTTCCAGAAATCGCGTACAGCAGATCGTTCACGCTCATGGAGGAGCCGGTGGCGGTGTCGCCGCTCGTGGACGAACCGGACCCGCCGCCGTCACCAGAAGGAGCGCCGCCGCCGCCGTCGGGCGCGGTCGCCTGTGCGCCCGGCCCGGACCCGCCCTGGTTCTGGATGGTGACGGGAATGGGATTGCCGGCGGCGAGCCGGGAGGCGACCTCCGCGCCGATATCCGCGGCCTTCATGACCGGCTCCGCCCCGCCGTTGGGGGGCGCGCCGGTCATGGCTTGGGTCAGGCCGCCCGAGAGCCAGCTCTCGAACGGCTTGATCGCCGTGGTTTCGAGGATCTGCTTCTGCAAGTCCTTGAAGGCGCTGCCCCACACGTCCTTGAACTTGGCCGCCGGGTCGAGCAGCGAGGTTTCGAGGGCACTCCCGATGGTGTGCGCCAGCCCCTGGGCCATCTGCGCGTTTTCGGCGAGACGATCCTTGAACTCGGCCATGGCGCCGACTTGGGCGATATACTCCCGGGTGCCGGCGGCGGCCATATCGGCGCCCTTGGCCTCCAAATCGTTGGTCGCCTGCTGGATCGCCAGTTGCTTGGCGCGCTCGGCCGTCGACTGCCCCAGCGTGCCATATTCGGCGGCGGCCAGGGCGTTGGCCTGGCGCTGCTGGTCGCCCATCTGGGCGGCCTGGACCGAACGCGCGGCCAGGTCCTTGTCCGTCACGCCCTTGACGATGGCGGCCACCGCGCCGGGATTGTTCTCGGCGCCCGGCGTCGCGCGGATTTGGCTGACCGCCTGGTTGGCCAGGGCCATCTGACGGGCCGCGTCGGCGCCATGGTGCCAGGCCTCGGCCAGCCGGTTCTCGGCCTCAACCGCCTGGCCACTCTCGACCGCGTATTTGTTCACCGTCAGCCGGAGCTGCTCGACCGCCTGCTGCTGGAGCGCGGCTTCGATGCGGGCGCGCTGTCCGTCGGCGTCCCGACCGACCGATTTGACGTCGATCTGGCCCTGGATTTGGGCGCGCTCGATCAAGGCCGCGTTGCCGGTGGCCCAGGCGTCGGCCAGGGCGCGCGTGGCCTTGGTCTGGGCTTCGATCCGGGACACCCCGGTCTCGCCGCTCTTAGATTTGGTGGCGTCGTCGAGGGCTATTTTCGCTCGGGCCAACCGTTCGGCGGCGTCGGCAGCCTGTGCCGCGAGCGATCCCGCGTCGGGCCGATCCGGGGCGACCCGGTTGTATCCGATCTTGCCGAATGCGGCATTGGCCCGAGCGTCGGCGATATCGGCGGCGTGTTTAGCCTCGTCGGTCCCGGCCTTTTCGGCCTCGGTCCGGCGCCTGATCGCCGCGGTTTCGAGATCGATGCGCGCGGCATTGTCTACCCCCTGCACCCGTTGTTCAGCGGCTACGTTGGCGCCCGCTTGATCGACCAAGGAGCTGACATCCGGCCGATCCTTATAGAGCTTGGCCGCCGCCAGGCGCGCCTGCTCGATCTGGCGCGCCTGACCGGCCGGAACCGCTCCCGCCGCGGCGATATCGGCCCCGGCCTGTTGGAGCTGCTGCAACTCGGTCTTAAAGGTTGCAACCTGGCGCGTCGCGGTCTCCACGGCTTGACTGAGCCGGTCGAAGTCTTGGGCATACTTCCGCGCAACACCTTCTTCTACCTCATCGGTGGGTGCCTCGGCGATATGTTGGGCCTGGAGCGCCTGAAGCGCCGCGCGCGCCTTGATCGCCTGGTCTGTCAGCCGTTTCCGCGTGGCCTCATCGGGGTTGAGGCTGTCGGCCAGGGCGAGACCGCCGCGGACGGTCGTTTCGTTGACGGCGTTTTCTTCCTTGAGCCGGTCCTGAACGACGGCCCCGGCGCGGAGCTGGAGCAGCTCGCTCAGCCGCTGCCGATCATCGAGCGTCGCAGGCAACCCGGTGCGGAACCCGGAGGGATTTATTTTGTCCCGCAACGCCGCGATTTGCTGATCCAGGGTCGCGGGCTTGCCGACGCCGGCGGCTTGGTCGTGAAACCAACGCCAGGCATCCCCGACGCGCCGGAGCACGGCGTCCAGGCCCGTGAGTTCGTTGTTCAGTCCTCCGAACCGGCGCGCCAGGGCGTCGATCAGCTCCCCTTGCGCCCCTTCGAGGTTTCCCTCACGTTGGAGACGGTCGATATGTTCGGCCTCGGCCGCCGTCAGCAGGTGATATTGATCGGTCAGACGGGCCGCCGCCGAGGCCGGGTCGGACAAATCCTTAACGAGAGATTGTCCGGCGCTCGCCGCATCCTGGCCGGTGCCGGCGGCGTAGTCGGCGGTGATGCCGAGCAGCCGCGGCAAGACCGAACTCCCAATCTTGCCTGAGGAAATCGCCGCTCCGGCCACATCGTGATAGTCACCCGAGGATTGGTGACTGGCTAGCGCCGCCCGGCTGGCGAGCTGATCGACCTGGCTGGCGCTCAGGCCCACCGCTCCGCCGGTCGCCTGAAGCTCGATATTGAGCCGCCGGACCTGCTCGGCGCCCCCGATCGCGGCCGCTGCTGCCGCGGCGAAGGCGGCGACCAGAACGGTGCCGGCGGCGGCGCCCCCGACGCCAAGGGTGCGCACGGCCGCCCCCAGCGCGTCGAACCGCTCGCCCAACACCATCATGCTGCCGGGAATGCGGGAATAGTTGCCCACCATCCCCTCGTGCCCGAGCACCAGCAGTTCCCGGGTGATGCCGGCGGTGCCGTGGGCAAACCGCCCGGCCGCCTCTTCACCCTTATCGTAGGCCTCTTTGACGAACGCCATGCGCTCAGCATGTTCCGCGGCCTCGATCTTGCCCGCCGCCAGGAGGCTATTCAGTTTGGCCTGGGCCAGTTGATAGGACGCCGTCGCCGCACTGACGAACCCGATCTGTTTGTCCAATTGAAACAGCTCGGCACCAAAATTTTTGGCGGCGGATGCGCCCTTGACCGAGGCCTCCGGCGCCAACTCCGTCGGGTGAATGCCGCCGGCGAGCACACCAGACGGAAGGGAGGTTTCGGCGAAACCGACGCCGGCGGCGGTCGACTGGGCCGCGCGAAGGGTCGCCGCCTGTTCGGCCCGCTCCGCGGCGCGCCGCGCCATGGCGGCGAAGCGCGCATCGTCGGCGCCGTCAATAAGAGGGGCCGGATTGCCCTGATCCAATTCGGCCTTGGCCGCGGCAAGCGCTTGCGCCCATTGGCGCTCGCCGATCAGGCCGCGTTCCAATCCCTCGTTGAGGGCGTCGACCGCCTGGGTATAGCGGCGCGTGGCGGCGTAGAGAGGATCGAGCCGGCTCAGCACCCGTTCAAGGGTCTGATCCAATTTGTCCGCGCCGGGCAACGGCGCGTCGGTGGCGGCGATCGCCGCGTTGAGCTGATCCAGGCGCGGACGATTTTGAGTCGACCAAGCATCGTTACCGGGCGCGAAGGCGGCCTGGGTTGCCCGCGCGTCCTCTCGCAGGCGCGCCAAGTCCCCTTGAGCAGATTTGGTGGCGGCGTCGAGACCGCTGGCATCGCCGGTGATCTTGAGGGCGAGTGTCAGGTCCGCGCCGCCGGCCATTGCTACCTCCTTCACGCGCGATTTCGCGCCGCCTCCATGGCACCGCTTTCGAGAGCCAACAGATCGTCAACGGTTTGAGCGTCCCAGACGATGCCGAGAGCCCGGGCCAAACTCTCGGCCTGGGGCCAGTCGACGCCGAGCAGCGAGCCGTCCCAGAGCGAGCGCCGCCACGGCATCCGCGAAAACAGCCGGAACACCGGCCACGCGTCCTCAAACACCAGCACGTCGGCGTTGCAGGCCTTGTCCACTTCCCGGGCGATCTCGTCCCGGGAAAATCCCAGGCCCCGCAATTGGGCCGCCAGGCGCTCGGGCTCGGGGGCAGTGGTGCCGCGAGCCCAAGCACGGGCGGCCGCGATCAGTTTCCCCGGCGAGCGCCCGAGGAGGCCCGGTTATAGGTCTGCACCGCGGCGGTCACGAACCAGTCGTGATCGAGCAGCAAATCGACGGCCTCGGGCGAATAGGGCAGCGGCCGCCCGTCGTCGTCCTCGATGCCGGAACCCTCATCCCATCCGACGATGACCGTCTTAAGGAAGGATGCATCGGACCGCGCCAGGCGTTGAAACGCCGCCTTTTGGGTAAGGGCCCAAGCCTCGTCACTCTGGCCGTCGGCCCGCACCGGCGGGGTGCGGAGAGCCTCGAAAAACTGGGCGGCCTCGGACGCGCGCCGCATGGCCATCAGCACCGTGCAGGAGCGGTCGACGACGGCCCCGTCAGGACCGATGTGCTTCATTTCGATGGTTTCGCGGGTAACGATGCGCGCGGTGGGGCGGAAAGCCATAGGTCTTTTCCTTTTAAAGGATGGTTTAAGGCAGGTCTTCACATGACCTTGAACGTGATGTCGTCGCCGCCCAGGCGCGGATAGAGCGGGAGATCCACCGCGTGGGTCGCAATGCCCTGGTCATAGCCCAGCGTGTAGCCGGTGGGAGACGCCAGGGGGGCATTGACGTGGATCGACGTGCCGGCAGCCGTGCCGATGCGAAGGTCAATGGCGGTCGTGGCGCCCGTGGCGATCGCGGTTTCCAGGTCGAGAACCGAGACCGGCAATGCGTCCCACGTAATCGTGGCCTTGCCGTCGTGATCCTGCTGGTTCACGAACTCCTGATTGACGCGAGGGGTGAAGTTGGTCTTGGCCTGCAGGTCGAAGCGGGCCGTCTTGAAGACCGGCTGTACGCTCAAAACGCCGAAATACGGCACAGTGCGCGGGCTGGCGATGTCGGCATTGAGCCACGCCGACTTATCCACGTTGGTGGGCATCACCGCGCTTTGCGCCCCGTTGAAGAGGCCGGTCATGGTGAAATCCCAATACGGGATACCGGCCTCGACGACCAGCGCCACCGACCCGCGGACGCCGGTCAGGCGCCGGAGGTCACCCTGGTCGCTGTAGTAGTAAAAACTCATACTGTCGAAGTTGGTCGAAACCGGGTTGAACACCGTCCCGGGCGGCGTCAACTGCAGGGTCCAGCTATCGCCGACCACCCACGGTGTCGTGATCGTCGGGGTGATGGTGGCGCCCCCCGGTAGCGTCAGCGCCGTGCCGTTGGTGACGGTGACGCCGGCGGCCGACCAGGCCGCCACGCTGCCGTCGGGGCTGGCCGGCGCCGAGAGCGTGGCCACAGCGGTGCCGCTCGCACCTCCGGTGGTGCACGTCACCGTGACCGTGGTGTCCCAGAGCCCGGCAAAGGCATGCGTTTTGGCGAACGTCCAAGCCCCGGTCGGCGGCGTCGGCACCGTCACCGGAACGGGTGCGGTGGAGACGATGGTTGCCAGCCCGGAAAGTGACGTTTGCGCCATCTTGGCCGCCCGCATCAGGCCGCCATAGGCCGGGGCGGTGATGACGTTGCCGGAGCCCTGGGCCTCCACCTTGAATTTGAGGCCGCGATTGAGCTGCGCCGGCGTCCGGATTTGGGCGCCTTGGAATGGCCGCACCTCGTTGCGGGTGATCATCTGGCTCTTGAGCACGTCCACTTGCAGGTCGTAGACCCGGAGCACGTTGGCGGTGGTCGGAACCGCATCGGTGCCGTAATCGGTCTCGATCGCCGCCAGCAGGAGTTGGGGCGCCTCATGGATTTTGCCGGTATAAGCGCTCATGGCGCGGTCTCCTCGGAAGGGCTCTCCGGCCAAGCGGGCGTGGCGGCCGCGGGAGCCGGGGCGGGGGCTTTCGGCCGATGATCGGTGGGCGCGTCAATCAGCACGCGCGCGCCGGTAGTGGGGTCGATCCGGTAGGCACCGCCCCCGGTCGGGTGAGTGTTCATGGGGTCCCTCTCAGTGTGATCGTGAATGTGAACGCGTCACCCCACCACAGCGCTTGGTTCAGCAGCCCCAGATATTGACCCTGGGTTGCGGTGATCGGCGTTTCGGCCCAGGACGGCTGCCAGCCGAGCAAGGCCGTTCGAACCGCGATCCTCAGCCCCTCGATCGCCACCGCCTGGGGACCGCCCAGGGCGTCCGCCTGGGCGGGACCGACCACCAGCACCACGCCGAAATGGACGTGCAGCCGCTGGCAAACCTCGCCGATCCGGGTGTTGGGCTCGGCCGCGTCGGCGAGCGGCACCACGAACGCCATGGGCAGGCGACTGAGCGGCGGCGCGTGTTCCATGGCCTCGGCATGCCCGGCCGCGCCGGACACCCGGCCGGAAAATGCCGGCACCTTGGCGGCCAGGCGCGCGATCACGTCAGACAGCACGGACGCCTCCCGCGACGGCGTTGAAGAAATCGGTGAAGATTTCGACGAGGGTGTCCCGATCGCGGTCGCTCAGCCCGAGCCACGGCCGCGCGGGCATGAAACCCGCGCCGGGAGAACTGGGCGGATGGGGCTTGGCGTCCCGCCGGCGCGCGGTCGGCGCCAGACGCCGGAGAATGGTGCCGTCGAACCCGAACTGGTGAATGGCGCCATAGGGCAGATTGGTCCCGACCTGAGCGCTATTCGCGTCGGAGGTGGCCGAGAGATTGCCGCCGGCGCGTCCCGACAAATAGCCCCTGAAGACCAGGATTTCCCGACCGCCGCCCAATTTGGCCTTGCGTTTGGCCCAGGCCGCGCTGATCGGCGCCCAAGGGCTGCCGTCGGGCGCGGCCTGGGACGCGAACCGCGCCATGGTCGACCTCAGCAGATATTTCGCGACATCCTTCATGGGTTCGCTCAGATCGGCGCCGGCGGCGGCCAGCCGGTCGATCGCCGCCTGGACCTCGGCATCGTCAACCGTGATGGTGAGGGTGGCCATGACTCACCACTCCCCGCCGAAGGGCGATCCGGCGAACGGTACCGACGGAGGCTTCAAAAAGGTGGGTTTTCCCTTCGTGAACGCCACGCCGGACGCCGGCGCCTCGGCCAGCGCCACCCCGGCCGCCTGAAGTTGGGTGACCCCTTGCGCCAAGGCCAACAACTGCTTCAGAGCGGCCTGGTAGTTGACGGCGATGATATTGTCAGACTTCAGCTCATCACCCCTCAGGGTGTAGCGCGCCAGGTCGCAGGCGATCCGGGTCAGGCCGAGATCGGGCACCGTGAGCGGCAAAAGATAACGCGCCGCCAGGTGCCGGTCGATCAGGGCGTCGGCATCGGCCAGGGCGCGGGCGATCTTGACGGCGTCAAGGCCGCCGTTGCCATCCCCGGCATAGGCCGCCATCTCGGCGTCCCCGCACCGGTCGATCAGATCCTGCTGGAGCGCGTATCCCATTAGGCCACCGCATTCAGGATCAAGGCGCCGCAATCGAGCGCCACCACCAACTCGCGCACGGTCTCACCGGTGCGGATGACGGTCGAGCCCCGCAACCCGCTCGCCTCCTGACGCGTCGACGCGTACTTGACCGCGCCGGCCACGGCGTATTGTTGCGTGAGGCCCCAGGTGATGCCGCTCTCGGCGGTCACGGTGGGATCCGTGAAGTGCATGCAGACGTTCTTGCCCCAGACGCGCTGCCTGTTGACCGGTTGCCCCGGCTTGGCGATGTTGACCCAGGCCGCGCCCACGTAAATATTTTTGACCTCAAGAAGGTCGGCGACCTGCTGGCGATTGACCACGCCGCTGTCGCCGGCATTGCCCAGGACGCCCTTGACCACCTTGGGATGTTGGCGGAACTTGGTCCACACCGCCTGCCCGAAGGTGATGGAGGTCGGCTGCATCAGCATCTGATCCATGAGACCGAGCAGCGTGCCGATCGGGTCCGAGTCCACGAAATCCGAAAACTGTTCGGCACCGGCCAGGGTGGCGACGTTGGCCGCCAGATAGGACGCCGGGTTTTGAGCCACGGTCGCCACCCGTACCTCGCGGTCGAGCGCCAGCAGATCGGTCAGGGCCTCGACCGAGCGCGCCACCGGGTCGATGGAAAAGCCGCCGGCCTGAACCGATGCCGCGGCTTGACTGACATCGTCGACCGGGATCGCGTCTTCCAGGCCGTAGTCGCGGCATTCGTCGAAATGTTCCGTGGCCGACAGCTCGATACGCCGGGGCAGGCCCTTGCGCCCGACCTGGGTGTCGGGGATGGTCATGCCCATGCCGGGCGCGTATTCCAGCCACCGGAAGTGCTTGGTGCCGACCGGGGCGAGGCGCGGCATGACATTGTCGGCGATGAGCGTGTAAGTCGGGTTGCGGCGGTTGATCGCGATGGCGGTCAGCGCCGGTTGAATGACGAAGGGGCTGCCCCCGGTCGGGAATGTCATGATTGGTCCTTAAATCAGAGAGGGGTCGACGGCGACCAGGATGACGTCGCCGGTCACGCCGCTGACCTCGGCCCAGCCCACGAAGCGGCCCAAGGTCGCGGCCCCTGTGGTGGCGTTTTCGGTGTAGGCGGCGGCCAGGTTCTCGGGGTGGGTATGATGTCCGGCGGTAACCGCGCAGCCATTGGCGTCGGAGGTCAACGGGTCGCCGCGGGTGACCGCGCCTCCCAGAACCACCTCGGTCACGCCGTCGCGCACCACGTCGACGCGGCCGGTGTCGATGGCGCCGCCGGGATAGTCGACGATACCGATGATGGCGTCGGTTGGCCCCGTAGCCGCCTTGACCGTGCCGTCGGCGGTACCCCAGGCGACGATCTGGCGGTGATTGAGCGCGCCTTGGGCCGTAAACGATTGAACCGACCGATCGAAATTCATGACCGATTTCCCTTCATGACGTGGAGGACGGCGGTCGCCGAGGTGACCGGGGTGCCGCGCTTTTCCATCTCGGCCGCATAGGCCTGGGCGGCGTCGGAGATGGCGACCGGATCCCCGAAGTCGATGGTTCCGGCGCCGGCGCCGGTCGCGCGTTCCGAGAAATCGACGATCTTCGGCCGCTTGGAGAGCAGATCAAAAAGCATCTCCTTGGGCGCGACCTTGACAGTTCCGGAGCCGTCGGCGAATTCGACGACACCGTCTTTACTCTGATCCAGGAACTGCAGGAGCGCGGTCAGCGGCGCGGCCTCGCGCGGCAAAACTTTACCGTCCTTGACCAGGCCGTCGAGGCGGGTCCGATCGGCGGCCCGGCGGTTGCTCCGGTCGCGCTCCGCAAATTCCGCCAAGGTCCCCGCCAACTTGCCCTTGTCGGCCTCGGCCAGCGCCAGTTGCTCCTGAAGTTTGCGCGTCTCGGCCCTGGCGGCCTCCAACGCCTGCTTGGTCTCTTCGTTCATCTTGGGCCTTTCCTGCCTCGGTTCCGCAAATTCGAACGTGATCATGCCGCCGGCGTCGCCGTCGGCGAACGCCACCTCGCGCAACCCCTTCACCGCCGGGGCGACCGCACCCAAGAACCCGACATGGCGCAAGGCCAGCTTACCCGGCGTCGGGTTGCCGGGCGTCTTAACGCCCCAGAACGAGGCCGAGCGTTTCTTGTAGGCCCCCCGGCGTACCATCTCGGCGAATGCGGGATCGACCTGATGCGGCGTGGCCACCAGACGGTCGCCTGAGACCGTGAGACCCTTGACCCAGCCATAGGCCGGCGCGTTGGTCTCGGGATGCCCGATAACCAGCGGCGCCTCATGCACCGCCGGGTCATAGGCGGCAGCGATCTCGGCCAGGTCGGCGGTGGTCACGGTCACGGCCTCGCCGCTCATGGCGGTGTGGGTGCCGGCCCTGAAAATCTCGATGTTGGTGTCGGCCATTTTCGCCCTGGCGGTGCTGTGCGTGTGATGGCACCTTGGCCCGGCCAGGCCGAGCCGGGCAGTCGGAACCACTTCCGGCCGCCCCTCGGAAAAACCCGCGAGGATGCGCGCTCATGCGCGAGGGCTGCGGGGGTTCGTCGGATACGCCCAGGTCCGTACCCCCCTTTAAAAACCCCTTCAAATGACCCGCAATCGCCTATCCGGGCGTCTGGTCGGGAGTGGCATCCCCGGACTGGCTCCGGGGCCAGATCAGTGCCCCGGATCTTTGGGCGTTGGCGGCGGTCGGGCTCCGGCTCGGGACCACCGTCCAGGTCTCCAGGCAACCGCCCCGAACCTGGGCCATCAGAACCAGGAATCGGCGGCTCGATCCCTCGGGCAACCCGATGACCTTAATGAAACGCCGGCGCAACGTCACCTTGCCGGTGCCGATATGCTCCTCGAAATTACCCCAGATCTCGGTCGGGTGTTCGATCAGATCCGGCAAGAGCGGCAGAAAGGGCGTCTGGTCGGCGGCCAGGCGGCTCGCCAGCACCGACGCGTCGACCAGCACCGGCGTGCCGTCCGGCCCCCGGAACGCCTTCTCCTCGGCGCCCAGCAGCGCCTCGATCGCCGCCCTGGCCTCGGTCGGGGTGTGCGCCCGGGCCATGGGCGGCGCCGGCGCTGGCGCCGGGGGCAGGCGCTCGGGACGCCCGGCGTTTTGCCAACCGCCGCCCTCGTCCATCGGCCGCCAAGCCCGGGCGCCTTCGGCCTTCCAGGCCGCCATCACGTCTTCGGCCAAGGGCCGGCCAAAGGCCGTCTCACCGACATTGTAGCCCCAACCCGGGTCGATCCCTTTGGGCACGTCGATCACCACCGGACCGCCCGAGGTGTGGACGGTGCAGGGCCTCAGGTCCAAGGGCGGCGCGGTATCGGGACCATCCTTGCCCAACTTGGCCAAATCGCGAGGCGAGAGCGGATCGACCCAACAATTACAGCCCCAGCCGTTGGGCGGATAATGGGTTTTCCACCAGGGGTCATCCCAACGCAGCACCAAGCCGTCCCAGGCCAGATGCTGGGGCCGCGGCACCTTGGAGTGCGGGGAGTGGTTGTAGCGCCAATAAGGCATACGCCTGACCAGACCGGGGTCGGTCATTTGGGCATAACGCCCGGCGTTCCAGGCCACCCGCGTGTTGGTGTCGTAGATCACCTTGGTGCGCCAGGCCCGGCCGCCATTATAGGCCCAGCCGTGTTTGGCCACGATCGTGTCGAAATCCTTCCTGAACTGATCCAGGGTCATGCCGTCGGCGACGGCCTTGCGCACCGCCACGCGCAAATCCACTAGAAGATCGTCCTTCATGGCGCCGGCCACCGTGAACGCCTTGGTGTGGGCGCCGTGCAGGATGTCGGCCCACACCGCGCTCGGCAGGTTGAGTTTCTGGTCGAAATAGGCAATGGCTTCTTTGAACTTCAACCGCACTCCGTCTGCGGACATTACGGGCTCTCCTTGCCGCCCGGGGCTTCGCCGCCGGCATTGCATCGCCCGGCCACGTCCGCCGCCATCACCGCTTCGGCCATGATTTCTGATAGCGTGGCGGGATCGATGTCAAGGGCGAGAATTTGACGCGCGACCTCGCCCCAGGGTAATCCGGCGTTCTCTTGGAGCACGCGCTGCACGTCGCCCAGCCACCCCCGAACCATTCCGTCGGCGGGAGCGCCCAGGAGTGTCCCGTATTGTTCGCCGGTATTCGGGCCGGAGCGAAGCGGGGGCGCCTCGGCGAACGAGGGGTCGAGATCGGCCGGCGCGCCGCCGCCGGGCGCCGGCGGCGCGGCCGACGGCGCCGGCGGCTTATAGGTGTACCCTTCCCCGAAGGTCTTGAGGAACGACGCCTCGGTGCGCCGCCAGCCGATGCCGGCCAGGGCCACGTCGGTGGTCGCCAACGCCGCCCGGTCCGGGGCATCCTCGACGATCCGGCGCACGATCGGGACCGCCGCGCCCGGGTAGTTCCAGCCGGTCAGCCACGCCGCCGGGCCATTGCGGAAGCTGTCGGTGATCAGCTCTCCGTCGGACTGGACCACCTCCAGTTTTACGCCCTCATGAACCTTGGCCTGGGATAGCGAGCTGCCCGAGTGCGTGGTCATGGTCTGAGAGAGGATCACGAGCGTGATCGTATCCTTCATCAGATCGTCGAGTTGCGCGTAGTCGGCTTTGCCGGCGCGCTTGGCTTCGATCAAATCGATCTTATGTCCCTCGGGCAACCGCACCACGGTGTTGGAGGCGATGGCCAGAAGTGCGTCGTAGAGAATGCCCTTGTCGGTTTCCGAGGCATTGGGGGGATACGTTCCAACCGCCGTGGGCTGGGCGTATTTTTCCAGGTAATGCAAAAAGGCTTTGAGGCCGCCCCGGCGGAACCACACCGGCCACAGCAGCCACGAGCAGAGGCCGACGCCGTAGGGATCATCGTCGTGGTCGGCACCGGTGGAAAAAACCCAAAACTTTTCCTCGGGCAACGGCAGACCAAAGGGCGCGCCCAAGGTTCGGAGGCGCAACGCACCGGTGCCGTCGAAACAAAACCGCCGCTGCCGTCGTACCAGGAGCTGCTCCAACACCACCTCGGCGCCGTCCCGGGCGTAGAGCGCCTCGGCCACCGAGAACCCATACATCACGGCGTTGAGCATCAGGTTGGTGACGCGGTCCCAGCCGATGTGATCCAGTTGCGCCTTGAGGCTATCGGCCGCCTTTTGGTCCAACGCCGACGTTCCCCCCGCCTCGACCACCCACGGTCGCGCGACCAGGGCGCGCTGGCGCTGCTGGAAACAGGCCTTGACCAGGGGATCGGTCATCACCCAATCCCACCATCGGTAGTCGCCGCCTCTGGCCTCCAAAATCATGTCCTGGGGCGGCAGGGGCAGCCCGGGCAGCACGATGCCTCGGGTGATATCGTTGGCGAGGGTCGCGAGCGCGGAAAATTCGGTGGCCGTGGGTATGCTCATCGCCCATCCTCCTCAGATATGCCGACCACGCAGGTCGTTCAGATCACCGAAACCGCCCCGGACATCATCGCCCACCGACCCGAAGGCGCCCAGGCAGTCCCGCACCGGTCCCGCCAGGACCTCCAACGGCTGATAGCCCAGATCCGCAGCCGCCACGGCCATGAAGCCGGCCCAGGCCCGGTCGGCATGCCCTTCGCTGTCGCGGTTGGCGACCAGCCGGGGCGCACCGGTCGGCCCGGTGACTTTGCGCAATTTATGGAGGTCCGCCCGCAAGGTCACGTCGCCGGCGGGAATGCGTAGCCGGCGATCCTCGAAGGCATCCTTGGCGGCAGTGGCCAGGTCGAGTTGACGCGGCGCGCTCATGACGACGCCCTCCACGCGAGCCGCGCCATAGCGGCGCTGGGCGTCCTCGACGGGCTTTTCACCCATGCCGGTTTGGTCCATGACCAATCGCACCACGCGATACCGCGCCATGAGTTGGTCGAGCGTCGCGTCCTGTTGGGCGAAGGTCGTGTTTTTCAGCGTCACGATCTCGCGCGTCCACAGGACGTCGCCGACCAATTCCAGCACCCACGCCACCCAAAGATCATTTCGCCGCGCGATGTCGTTGCCGATGAAGCAGGGACCGCCCCGGTAAAACGCCGGATTGCCGGCGCCTTCGTCCTCCACCGAGGAGATCAGTTCATAGGGTAACCAGGCGCTGGCTTCGTCCAGGAACTGTAACTCGAACTCCTGAGCCCAAGCATCCTCATCGCCCAGCGCCGCCCTCAAGGCATCAATGTCCCGGGGCAGCCCCTCGGCCACCGCCTGATAGATGTCGACGATGTGCCGCGACCAGTCCGGCGTGCGCCCCGTGATCAAATCGAAAAACTTGTTGCCCTTGCCGTTGGGCGTGGAGACCACCCGGAGCTTCCAGCCCTTCGAGATCAGAGGGAAAACCGCCTGCCAGATTTGGCGGCTGTCGCGGTGGAAGGCGAATTCATCCAAGAAGACATTGGCGGAAAAGCCACGCGCGGTGTCGGGATTGGCCGGCAACGCCGTGATCCGGGAGCCGCCCGGCGTGATCACTTCCAAGGCCTTGTAAACCAGATCGCCCTCGCCGGTCAGCTCATAGGCCGCGACCTCAAAGGCCTTTTTCAGCGTCTTCAGGTGGAATTTGACGCCCTCTTCGATGGCTTCCCGGGCCTGGCGCTCACCGCGCGAGAGGATCACCCATCTGGCCGGCGCGCCCAGTGCGTCGGCCAGCAGACAGTCCTGAACGATTTCGAGGGTAGTGGAGAAGGTCTTGCCGGTCTGGCGTGCGAACATCCCGATCTTGAAGCGCGCGTCGTCCGAGAGCCATCGTCGCTGATAGGGATAGAGAACGGCCATCAGGCCGCTCCATAGGCTTCGGCAAAGACTTCCCGCAAGGCCTCGAAATCCAAGGTGCGCCGCCCGGTCGCAACATCGCTTTCGAGGGAGTCCAACTTCTTCTTTTGCTCGGCCGCCATTTCCCGTCGCAACGCCCGCTCCATATCGACGGTGCGTTCCTCGACCTTGGACAATTTGTCCAGCGCGTTCATGACGAAGGACAGCTCTTTGGCGTCCAGATCGGTACCGGACTTTTCGCGCAGTCCCCTCATGAACTTGAACATCACCGCCTGACCGAGCTGGTGATTCATGCGTCCGGTGGCGCCGGCGGCCCCTGGATCGTCATAGACCCGCTGCTGGAGCGCCAAGGAAAAGGCCAGGCTCTCCTGAAGCTCTTTGGCCAGCTCGTCCAATTCTTGGGTGTGGCGCCCCAACGTCGAGAGCGGGATATGGACGTCGAGTTTGCTGAGGGCGTCCCGGATTTCGGCGATGGTGCGGCCGTTCCGGCGCAAACGGCCGATCAGTTCCTTGACGTCGTCGGGCAACCGATCGACTGTTGAAGGACGCGCCATTGGCTCACTCCAGAGACGGCGACTTAACGCCATGATGGCTTGAGATGCCGCCCACGATATCGGCACCGGCCTCGCGCAAGGTCAGTACAAGATAATCGGACTCGAACCCCTCCAACTGAGCCAAGCTTTCCTTGTCCAGCCACGCCATCTCGGTCTTGACCTGATCGCGCGTGGCCTTGAAGCGGAGTTTTCCGCCGTTCAGGTGTTCGTGCAGAATGCTTTCATTGAGGCTGTTCCCGGGCGCGACCTTGAGCGCGCGCAGAATCGCCAGCCGCATATGACGTCGCCACTGGCGTATCAGCTCGTCCATCTCACCCATGTCCCGACCCTCTCTGCCGCGCCGCGGCGTCGCTGATGATTTGCTCATGGCGATCAACCGCCGTTTGGGTCCGCTCCAGCGCGCCGTGGAGTCCGCTCAATCGGGCGTCGATGGCCTTGATATCGCCGGAAACCGTTCCCAGTTGCGCGGTGATCTCGACCCTCATGCGTTCGATGGCACTGGTAACGTTGGCCAGATCGCGTTGCGTCGGGAGCGCGGCCATCACCTCCCGTATCTGGGCGATTTCGCCGTCGACTCGAGCGTGGACCGTGGCGTCCTCCTGCCGGTGGACCGCCATTTCCATCTTGATCTTTTGGAGATCATCCCGGGTCCGGTTCAGGAGGGTATCATGCCCTTCGAGACGCGTTCGGAGGTCCTCCTTGGTGACCAGAGTCTGGCGCATCAGCCAGCCCCCGAATGCGACACCGGTAGTAACGAGGCCGCCGGCGATGCCGGCGACCTCCAATACCACCGAGGCGATTTCCGGTGTCATGACGCCGCCGGGGGTCGGCGGTCGCTGGCCAACGCGGCCAGTCGGGCCAAAGCGGCGTCGGGGCCGTCCGTCTCATAGAGGTCGAGGATTTCGACCGCGTTGGAGGCGTAGCCCCAGTTTCCGGCCAACCATTGGATCGCGGGCGGCAGCCATGCCGCGATCCGGCCGAGACCGTTCAGGTTGAACGCCGCCGCCGCCTGAGCGAGCATGCCTGCGATGGCGGGAACGCCAATCAGCAGCATGGCCATATGGGCGCTGATCCAATCGACCACCGTCCCCGCCACCATCACCGCATCCGGCGCGGCGGCGCCGGAAGCGGCCGCCGGGAACCATGCCAGGGCCAGGAGTGCCGCCAAAAAAGTCCTTTTCATGCCAAACTCCTAGTTGCCCGCGACGGGCGCAGCGGCGGTGGCCGTGGAAGCGGATGTCGTGAGGCGGAGACAAACCGCCTTCGTGACCTGGGCCGCGGTCTGCTCGGCGGGAACGCCGGAGGGATAGACGAGGGCCAGCGCGGCGCCGACAACATCCAGGGTGATCTGCACCTCGGGACAGACCGCCGGGGCCAGGGCGGTCACGTCGGCCGAAAGGGCGTGAACATCGGCGAGGACCTTGGCCCCATCGGCGGCGATGGTCACGGAACTGCAGGCCGCGAGCATCGCCGCCGCGGCCAAGGCCAAACTTGAAACGAGTTTCGTCATGGATATCAGTCCTTGGGTTTGGGAGGAGGCAGCGACAGGATGGCTGCGCCCATGAGGAGCAGCGGGAGCGCCATGAAGGCCGCGAGCAGGCCACCGGCCGAGATCACGCCACGCACGGGCTGGTTGGCCCGGGCGTGGCGACAATCCCGGAGCGTGCCGAGGCAGCTCATTGGGGCCGATCCGGGTGATCGACCTCTTGGGGCATGGGCACGGGAATACAGGGGCCGTAGGCGAAGCCCGTGGTCCAAAGGAGGCCCTCGGCGTGCCGCCGTGCGACCAGACCCGGAAGCACCTGGCCGCCGCCGTGAATCCACCGGGCGAGCTGCGCCGGCACCGCATCGCCTTGACCCTGGTTTAAAAGGGCGAGCAAGGTCGAGGCGGCAAAAGCGTTCGCGCCGACATTGAAGGTGAACGAGACGAGAGCGTCGAATTGAGGCTGCCTGAGCGGAACCGTGACGGCCTGCCGCACGGCCGCGGACGACGCCGCGAGATCCTGGGCCAGAAGGATATCGGCCCGGGACGAGGTGATCACGTCACCCTCGTGAACGTCCGGGCCGGTGTGACCGTAGCCGATGGTCAGGACGCCGGCGGGACAACGATAGGCCGTGGGAACCAGATGTTCCCAGCGCCGAACGAAGGCCACGCCCGCCGCGCTGATCACCGAAGGGAGGCCGGATGGTGTGGGTGGAGGCGTGGATGCGGCGGGCGCGGTCGGATCGGTCACGGCGTGGCTCCCTCTGGGGCAGCCCTGAGAGTGACCGAGGCGCGGTCACGGTATCAGTCGGAACCGGTTCCGGTATCAAAAAGGTCGAGCTGGCGCGGATCGGGACGGCCCATGGCGCGCACATCCCGGACGTGGCGCTCGGTGACGTGATAGCGTTGCGCCACGCGGCGTGTCGACGGATCCGGATCCCGCAAGATGCGCCCCTTGGCCGTATCCTGGTGCGCCGCAATGGGGATGTCCTGAGGTCCTCTACCGTAGGTTAGCGCAAGTAGTCGCGCCGCTTCCATCCCGATGATGGCCACCAAGGGGCTATCGGGACGGGGCGTCTCGGGAATGTAGCGCGACGTGCCCCCCCATTCCATCGCCAGCCGGAGCGCGGCGCCCGAGTGGCCGGCCCGGGCCAGAACGCCCAGCAACCCGGGCAGATGAGGGAAGTCCTCGTCGCTCACGGCCGCAACTCCACGCCCTTGCGGGCAGCCCAGCCCTTGAGCGCCTCGATCACCACGCCCCAGGCGGCGGCGTTCAGCGTCCCGATGTCCTGGCCGCTCTGGCGCCGGATGAAGACGTCGAGCGCCGTATCGGACCGGTTGGCGACCACGCCGGCCTCGAACAGCGTGATCCAGATGGCACGGCACTTGGCATGTTGGGGCGCCCCGGCGAAGCGCGAGCCGCGTCCGGCCTTCGGCGCCCCCGCGGCATGAAGCGCCCTGACCACCGCCTCAAGCTGGCGCTCATTCATGGCCCTGGTCGACGTCTGACCGTCGGCCCGGACGGCCAGGAAATCGCGCCAGACCTCATCCTCGGCCAGCGTCGGCACCTGGCGGCGCAAAACCTGCACTTTTTGCCGGAGCGGTTTGAGCGGGTCGGCTGCGGCCGATGGTTTGGTGGTGATCACGAGGCCCTCTCAGGAAAAAGGGAAAGCTGTACCGGCTCCTCGTCTTGCTGTTCCTGGCGCGGGGACCGAGAACTCAAGGGCCATGTCTGCATCCAAGGCCGCGGCTCTTCCAGAATGCCGCCGGGACGCCATTCGAAGTGTCCGAGCGCTCCCAGCGCAGGGATCGGGTCGATCCGAAAGGCCTCGGTTAGCACCAGGCCGATCGGACCGGTGAACCAGGGGCTGTCGTACCGTGAAACCAAACCCACGACCCTCGCACCCCCGATAATGGCGCCGCGCGTCAACCCAGCCGGTGCCGGACATTGGACGCCACGTCGCTCCATAAACTTAAAGGCGAACTCATATTCATATTTTGTCATAGTCTTTGCCGCATGGATGGCGAAGAACCCGGCGAAGTCCAAATGTCCTTTCCGCATCGCAACCCGTGATCTATTCTCCACATCCTTGTGGCCGGCCACGATCGCCCACGCCCAGGTCTGTCGGATACTCAGCGCGAATTTTGGCAACATCGGCGGTTTCTCCATTTTATCCTCCCGGCCGCACGCCGCGTTCGAGCGCACGATTGAACACCTGGATCGCCCGGGGCACCGATACGCCCCGGGCCAGCGCCGCCTCGACGACGGCGCCGATCGCGGCCTCGGGGTCGGTCGCGTCGGGCTCGCGATAGGGTGTATCCCCGAGCGCGCCCATGGCCGAAATCAGCAGGTCCAGGGTCCCCCGCCGCACGTCGCCGACCATCGCCCGCCCTGACTGGATCAGGGCGATCCCGCGGGCGAGGCCGAGGCGGAGCCGGATGTGGCGGGGGTCGGTGGTCATGGCCGCCGTCCCTTCTTGCCTCGTGTCGCCGTTACGCCACCCTCGAAACGGTCCAGTAGCCTCGTGATTTTTTTATTATGGGCGTTCAGTTGCGCGTTTTTACGCCACAACACCACCTCCTCGATCAATATCCTTTCGATTTCCTCAAAGTTATTAGAGTAAATAGGATCCAAGGTCCTGGACGCAAGCACGAATGCCAACGAATACTTTGGCTCTTTTTCTAATTTGGCGGCGAGTGCCCGTAATCTGTCGAAGTAATACCTCCCTTCCTCGGCACGGTTATCCGCCTCTACGGACGGGAGGGATTTTATGATAGTCATGACCCCTCTCCTACCGCGCCAAGATACAGATGGAGAAGTTCGGCTTCCTCCTGCCGATCTTCACGGCTCTTTCTCCGGAGCGAGATCACCTTGCGTAAAATTCTGGTATCAAATCCCTGGCCCTTAGCCTCCGAATAGACATCGCGAATATCGTCCGAAGTAGACTTCCGCTCCTCTTCAAGACGTTCGATACGCTCGATGATCTGACGAAGATGCGAGGCAGCGATGCCTTCAACGTCGGATTGGATCTCACTCATCTCTACCCTCCAATCATCCTTCTGAGCACGGCGCCGATCGCCGGCTCGTCATCCACCCGCGGCGGCCGGTCGGGCAGGCGCGCGGGAATGCCACGCACATGCCCGATCGTCCGCCAGGCGCCGTCATCGCCGAGATACGCCCACAGGGGGGGGTGACCGGGCAGCCCGGTCACCTCTACCAGGAGCGTCGCCCCACCCTCGACGGCGGTCAGGGTCGGGACGGTCACCACCAACTCTCCTCGACCGCGGGATCGTCGTCCGGATGCGGGCGGACACGGGTCAAGCCGTCCGGTACCAGGCACTGCACTGCCTGAAGCGTTTTGCCCAATCCCACGCGGCGGGTGGGTATGAGGGATGGCATGCAGACCCACAGGCGCACGACCCACAGGCCCAGATATTCGTAGGTACCGGGCCGATAAACCGTGAAGAACGGCGATCGGCTGCGCCGGCAGTACCATTCGTGCGCCCGGGCGTTGGCGCGCCGGGCGGCATCCCCGTCTTCGGAAGAGAGCAGCACGCGCAGGCCGGTAGCGTTGATGAGGAGGGTATGTCCCATCACGCCCTCCCCTTGGGAGCGCCGGCCATGGCCGCACGCTGTTTGATCTTGAGATCGAGCGCCGCCAAATCGCTATTTCTCACCTCAGAGATCGAATGCCCCACGCTGTTCAAGCCCACGACATACGCGGCGACAAACCTCGCATCCTGAAATACGGCCTCCGCAGCGCTGGCGGTGAGGAGCGCAAAAACGGCTGACGGCCGGCCATACGTCGTTACGAGATGTTCGATGACGCCCTTCAATTGTGGGTCGTTATTTGCAGCCACAACCTGTTCCGGGTCACCGAATGCGTCGGATCCGAGCGCCTCTCTGATGCTCAACGAGGGCCTCATGCCGCCGCCAAGTCGATCGTGACCTGCTCCCAAGCGGCGGTGGGGTCGGGACGGCGGTAAAAGCGGACATAAGTTTTGGAGCCGACGACGCGGATGCTGTCGTTGATGGCGTCCATGGCGCGGCGCCAGCGCTCGTCATTGATGTCGACGCGGCGGAGCGCGAAGATCGCCTCGCGGCTGACTTGGCCCTCCTTGTCGACCCTGAAGGCGTGCTGGACCAACATCTTGACATGGTCGTTGCTGTCCTCGGACCAATCGCGGATGCATTCGTCGATCAAGGTCTTGGCGATCTGAAGCTCGGCCCCAAAGGTCATGGTGTCGGCCACCGCGATCTTGACCTGGAAGGTGCCGTCGAAGCTCGTGAAAGTCATGTTGCCCTTGGAACCGCCGCGTTCGGCCTGGTATTTCTCTTTGATCAGGGAGAGAAAGGCGCCGATATCGTCGAAGGTATGGGCCTTGAAGCGCGCAATCTGTTGCGACAACTCATCGGCATAGCCCATTATCTTGCGCACTGTTTGGTCTTCGAGCAATTCGATCGGTTTAACCAGACGCTCGGGCACCAAACGGCCCTTGCTGTCCCGGAGATAACCGTTCGGGACCGGCGTGTCGGCGTGGTTCATGGGTGTTGTTCCTGTTGTTGAGGGTGAAGGCTGTGGGAAAGGACCGCCACGGCCAGCGTCTGCAGGGCCGCGGTTTCGGGACAGGGCAGCCGCCGGCCGGCGATCACCTGGCGGGCGATGCCGACGGCGTCGCCGTGGACCGCCGGCGGGCTGATCACCCGGAGGCCGTCCTGGCCCAGGGCGACCGAAAAAAACGAGTGGGCGCCGGTGCGGTCCTCGACGATCCCGACCACGGCCCGGTCTGCGCCGATGGTGCGGACGGTGGCGATGACTCCCTTGATCGTCTCGGTACTCCGGCCCCAGACCTCCACCGTCAGTTCGATGGATGCGCCCGGACGGAGGAGTTCGGAAATGCCGGTCATGGCGTTCCCGCCAGCGCCGATCGTCCGGCGTCGGTGATGCGGTAATTTGGGCCGCCGCAGTTCGGCGGCGCGATCAATGCGCGCTTGATCAGACCCTGCACAGTGATTGCCCCAAAATATTGAGAGCCGTCCGAAATCACCCATCCGCTCCGGTGATTGACCAGAACCTTGCCGACGGCCAGCAGCCGCAACAGTCTGAGTTGAGAGGGGCCGAGCCGCGCTTTCATGCCGCACCGCCGCCCTGTCGCAACAGCGCGGCCTGGCGAAGGAGCAAGCGCCCCAACTCCCCGGACCGGAAATAATCGAGGTCATTCCGACCCCTGAGGCTCTCGGCGGCCTCGCGAAGGGTTCTGCAAATATCGGGATAGTGGGCCGCCACGTCCGACCAATGGATCAGGGTGCCGATCAGGCCCTTCAGTTGATGCCCGTAGCGCATCCCCGTGGGCCTCGTGATCAAATCTTGCGCCATATCCGCCATGTCGCGGATCAGGGCGCCGGTCATATCGCGCGGCAAGAGCGTGACGCGGAGTGGCTCAGCCATGGTTCTCTCTCCGGTTGTTCAGGGTCGAATGGGGGCAGGCGGCGCGGCAAGACTTCCAGAGCCGCGTCCGCGTGGGATTGGTGTTGGCGTAGGGCCGGGTTTGATTCTCGGCACAGACATCGAGCGCCAGCTCGCCGACCACCGGGCAAGACACGGTTTCGGCCAGGAAGGCGCCGCGCACCCGGTCTTCAACCCGACTTAAAGCGCCCTTGTAGCTGTTGCGCAGCACGCCCGAGATCACGGCCGAGCTGTAGCCCAACCGCCGCGCCACCTCGGCGCCGCTGGTGACATCGCACCGGCGGGCCAGTTCCTCGACCCAGGCCGGCGCCTCGCCCCAGGCGGCCCGGGCCCGGGCCAGATTGGTCTCGGCCAGCGGGCTCATGACGCCCTCCCGCCCGGCGCCGACCACATCACCTTGCGGAGATTTTGGTCGAAGACCACCTTGGTCCGCTGAATGACGGGCGACTTCGGGCCGGTGTACATGGCGCCAACGAAGAGGAATTGAACCTCGTTGCGGCGGCGCAAATAGCCGGCAGCGACCAGCGCCAACGCATACTGGAGCGCGGTGTTGACGGCGATCGGCGCCTCCTCCGTGGCGGCCTGGGCGATCAGGTCGGAAACCGAAAAAGTTCCCAAGAGCCGCATCGACCGCCACATATTCTCCTGGGCGCGCCCTTGGACCACCGGCGTTCCGTCCCGGCGCACCCTGGGCGTCTCGCGGCCGGTGTCGCGGAGCAAACGCCAGAACAGCGTTTCCCCAAGGGTCTCCTCGGCCAACCATTGGCCCTTCACCAGCGCCCTGAGATAGTCCCGGGTGGTATCCGGATGCGTCTTGGCCTCGTCGGCGATTTCGCGCAAACTGAACGGCCCCTTGTGCGCCGGCCACGCCCGGATCGCCGCCCAAATCAGGTCGCGCGGGCTGGCGCCGCTCTGATCCATGGGTTTCCGCGCCATGGCTCAGCGCTCCCCGAAGAAATTTGCCGGCAAGGCGGGCACATCCACCTCCCGGAGGCCGGCCGTGGCCGCCACTTCGCGCACGGCGTCGAGGCGCGTGCAGACCCTCCGGATCGAGCCCTTGGTGGTCTCGACGATCTTGGTCAGCAACCCATCGCCGACGGTCACGCCCGGGCAATAGAGCCGTGCTAGATGCCGGGCATCGGCGAGGTTGGCCGGCAACGCCTGGGCGCGCTCCAGCATCAGGCTGTCGATGTTTTCGATCCGCTTCAGTTGATCCGCCAGATCCGGCTCGCCGATCAGGATGATCGCCGCACCCGCCGCCGACTTGTAGATGTCGCGGATCATCCGCGCCGTCGCCGGGTTACCGAACAACAACTGAGCATCGTCGATGATCAGCGGCCGTTCCGAGCGCGCCAGTTCCAGCCCGATCTCGTCGACCATCTCCGGGATCGAGCCCGAGGGCTTGGAAACGCCGATCTCCGCCAAGATCATCTTGCAGGTATGGCGCCGGGTCCAGACACTCTTGGCCTCGACGCAATAGGCCCGGGTGCGGTTGGCGGTGTAGATCGCCGCCGAGGTCTTGCCGGCGCCGGAGCTTCCCGTGAACACGGCCATTCCCGGCAGCTCCGGCGAGCGGTTCCTGAGCCGCTCGGCCAACTGGGAAAACAGGGCGACGTTGCGCAAGGGCGCGATTGTCTTGACCGAAGGTGTTTGCGCTTCCATAAGTATCTTCTCTTCGTGCTGTTGTTCATCCGGGGCGGTTGCCGTTGGCGCGGCGCCGCCCCCCCTATCCGGTGGCCAGCATCTGATCCCCGAAATCATCGTGCATGAGCCGGTAGCCCCGGTACTCGGCGCTCCGCTGATAGCCCGCGAGCCACCGCCGCTCCTCGGCCGTGACCGCGTCCTCCCGGGCCAGGCGCCGCTCCAGCGCCAAAGCCCGGGCGAAGCGCTCCTCGGGCTGTTCCGGTACCGGCGTCGGCGCCGCCATCTCGGCCTCGATCCGCGCCACCAGCTCCAGCTCGGCCGGCGTCGACTCGCGCGGGCGGGGCGGCTCCAGGGCGCGCACCGCCCGGCCGGCCGCGACCAGGCCCGGGCTGCTATGGGCGACATCAAGGACCGGCGCCGGCTCGACCAGCCTGAGATGACCGGCGCGGTTGCGCACCATATCGAAGCCGATCGCCGCCACCGCGTCGGCCAGGTGATCGCGCCGTCCCGCCGCCGCCTTCACCGCCCGGGTCTTGGCCGAGTAATGCCTGGTCTGCTTGGCCCGGCCTTCCGTGGCCACCCTGGCCCGGTCCGCCGGCGCCATATCGTCGAGGCAGGCCGCGACACAGACGAAGGCCAAGGGATCGGCCTGCCAGATGAAGGCCCGTGACGGCTCGGCCGGGTCGATCCGAACCTCTAATTCCTCGCCCTCGCGCCCGATCAGCGCGTGGTCGTAATAATACCGGTGGTTGCAGCGAAGCCCCTTCTTGCCCATGACCCGGGTTCCCGTGGCCCGGATCAACAGCAGGTCCAGCGCCCGCTCATCGGATATTCGCTTCAGCGGCCCGGACCACGAGGCCATCCTGGCCGCCGGGCTGAGCCCGCCCATGCCGGCGCCGCCATGGGGTTCATGGCCGTAGCTTTCGGCCGCCCACCCGTCCGCCAACGCTTGGGCCTGGGCCACGTCGATCCGGACCTCGAACGCCTCGCGCTCGCTTTCGCCCAAGCGCTCAGAGAAGCTCTTGCGCGCCCGCAACGCCTGGGCCTGGGCGACGTTGGCGCCGCAATAGCCGGGCAGCAGCGGGTACAACTGATGCTGCAAGGTGCCGATCGCCCGTTCGACCATCCCCTTCTGCCACGGGCAGTAGGGATCGGAGCACACCTGCGGGATGCCCAGCGCCGCGAACACCCGCACCGCCTCCCGGGACACGAAATCGCTGCCGTTGTCGGTCTTGATCTCCTCCGGCACCCCCCAGGCCAAGAGCGCCCGGCGCAGCAGCAGCTTGACCGCCTCGGTGCGCGGCGTCTTGGTCACCAGGATCAACACCCGCCGCGACCAGCCGTCGATCAGCAGGTAAAGCGTGTGCCGGCCCGAAATCAGCAGCACGTCCTGGGGCGAGGCGTCGATCAACCAAATCTGGTTGGGCCGCACAATGTGGCCGATATCGTCGCCCAACGCCAGCATTCGCCGGTTTTTGAAAGCATCCGGCGACTGAAGGCGCAGATAGAGCGTCGGATTGTCTTGCTTCCACTTGGCGATCTGGCGTTGGAACTCGCTGACCGCCGGCAGCGCCAGCCGTTGCTCGCTCCCGTCCGGCGCCGTCATCACGACCATGTCATCGGGCACGGTCGGATCGCACAGCTGAGACCGCACCAATTTGCGGATTTGCACCGCGCTCAGGTGCGGCCGTTCGGCGAAGAGCGCCAAGAGCAGGTCCCGCACCGGCTTCAGCGCGGTATCCCAGCGTCCGGTACCGGTGCGGCCCCGATAGGCGCCCGCCAACTGAACGATCGCGCCCGCGTCCCGGCTCTCCCGCCAGCGCAACAGCGAGCGGTAGCTGATCACGGGCTCCGCCGCCCGCACCGCGGCCGGGGCCTCGATCATGCCCGCGTTCCAGCCACCCACGAACAGGTGCATCGCCTTGGTCTTGGAAAGCCGCCCCTGGTGCGCCGCCACGAACGCGTCCAACGCCGTCAAGATGGCCAGTTTGGCGTCCATCCGGGTCTGTCCGGTGCCGGTGAGCGCCGGTACCGGCGTCGTCGGCGCCGCGACCAGCGCCGGCAGGGCCGCGTTTAACTGGGGCGCCGGCAGCCGTGCCGCCGCTTCACTCGCCTCGCGCCGCGCCAGCTCGATCAGCGCCACCTCCGGGAACAGCGAGCGGTGATACTCCATCCCACCGCCCCGCCCGGCGCGTTCGCGGCAGGCATTGGGGTCAATGCCCCAGCCCGAACGATCTGAGAGCACCTGTATTCCACGCTCGCTCGTCGGCAAACCGGGCAACCGCGCCTCTGCCAATTCCCGCGCGGTCCACCACGCCTTCATCGCCGGCCCCCGTTTTCCGCCAGAACCTGGGCCTGGGAGAACGCCAGCAGCGCCGCCCCGGCGTATTGGCCGATCAGCGCCATCTGCGCCCGGGCCGCGTCCATCGGGCACCAGCCGGTCCCCTCCAAGAGCGCGCTGAGCAGGGCCAGTTCCGCCTCGGGGCCGGCGTCACAGGCCCGGATCAATGCCCGGAGGTAGTGTAACGGAAACATGTTGGGCCGCCCGGCGCCGGTCCAGCTATCGACCATGGCCTTGGTAACCCGGTGACCGCTGAGCCGCGTCATCCGCTCCGCCAGCGTCTCCCGATCCAGCCCCGAGGCCCGGATCAGGCTGTTGACCAGCCGGCGCACCGTCTGATCATCGTCAAAACGCCCAGGCAACGGGTCGAGTTCCGGCTCGGCCGGCGGCGTCACCGGGTTCGGCATGTCGAGGGTCTGGTTAAGCAAATGGAAGAAGTGTCCTTGTCTCGGGTCGGGCTCTTTGGCCCTTTTCTTGGATGTCGTGACCGGCATGACTGGTCTCCATTGTCGGATGTTCTGTCGAGTGCCGAAAAAAGGACCGGGCGCGCTCTGTTCCGGATCGCGCGCCCGGCCAAGGTTAGGGAGAAAACGCGCCGGCTCCTCGCCCCGCCGGCCAGGGTCTCGGGCGCAACCCGGGAAAACACCGAGTCGCGCGTTACGGGTGTAGGGCCGCCGCCAGTGCGCCAGTAAAGGGCGTGCATATTTTGCATTGTCGCATACATACGTACCGGGGCGGCTGCCCGGACCACTGCGGAGCAGGTGCGCATGGCACTCCGACAGTCCCAATCCGTGACAGCCGCCCCGGTCCCCCCTATCCTCGTGGTCACCACACACACCGAGGAGGGGAACCCATGGCACTGCTTAAAGAGATTGCTCACACCACGCCCGAGGCTGCGGCCTTCGCGCTGTTTGAACTCATAGCTTATGGAGTTGAAAAGAATAGAAAGGATGCCGGAGATCGGAATTACGTGCTCAACCTGTATTCTGAATGCATCCGCGCCGTTCGTGGCGAACGATACAACACCAATAATTCGGACGCGGATGCTGGATAGCATTAAGCTATACTTCTTCCTGGACGGCATTGGGGTTCCTGCCCGTGCCGTTCAGGAGGAAAGTGACGATCTCTTCGGTTTCTTCCTTTCGGCCATCCAAGGACCCGGAAGTATTGTAGAACACTTCCTTGCGCAGGTTGAGGATAGCTTCCGGTTTTAGGGCGCCTGGGCCACCCCAGTGTGAAAAAGGTCCGCTCATGACCGACCTCCCACCATCGCCGTGGCATCCACCCACGCATCGCCCAACATCATCAAATCACGGGTCAATCGGTCAGCGGCCCACGCCGGCGGCGTACCGGCATAAAGGCCGCTGATCTGCTTGGCCGAAAGTGCTCCGGCCGAGCACGCCATCGCCATCATCTGCCCGGTCGCCGCCAGGGTCAGGGCACCGATCCCGCCCCAGGGTGAGAGAGGCGCCCTCATGCCGCCTTCCTCCCGCCTGACACGGCCTTCACGGCGTCCATCCGGTCCAGCAGGCCGCAGACCCGATTTCGGAGATGCTCACAGAGTTCCATGTCGGCCCGATCACGGTCCTCGGCCACCTCACGCTCTTCCGGCGTCGCCAGGGCGGCACTATCACAATAGAGTTCGGCGTTCCCCGAATGCAGGGCGCGAACCAATATCTCCAGTTCGCGGTACGACAGCCGGAGGGAGGCGGTTTTGCTGGCGTTGGTCATGCCGCCGCCCTCCGATCCTCAGTCGCCCCGACCTCGGGCTCCGGCGCCGTCGGCAACAGCCCGACAGCCTTCAGCCAGTCCTCGGTAGCGTCGAGCGTCTCCTCGAACGCCGTCAGCACCTCTTCGGCGATCTCGTCGTCCAGGCTGGTGATCGCGGCCCAGAGGCGCTCGGACGATTTATAGAGATCGATCAGCATCCTGCTGTCGACCAGCACGACGCTGGGATCAAGCCGGTCAGCGGCTTCCCGCAGAGCTTCGGCCGCCTCGGAGCAATCCCGGTCGGCGTCGTGCATGCCGAGGAACGCGAGATAACGCTCGCCCAGCGTCACAACATCTTCGTCTGGGCGATCGTCCGGAAACACCCGGAGTAGGGCCTCAGCCACGCTCCCGGCCGGGGGTGGCGGGGACACCCACGACGGGTGGATCGGATCGCCCGCTGTCGATCCGGCCGGGCCGGGATCGACATAAATGTGCTCACTGTTATGACCCATGATCACGCTGCCCTATCAAGTTGGTTATTGCTCTCGGCGGCCGCTCCGCTACGATGCTTTTGTCGACTCTTGTGCAGCCGGCGCCCTGACGCATCGAACCGTTCCGGGAACAACAGTTCTGGGCTGAGCCCGATCGCCTGCGCGATCGCCTCTTCCAGGTACTGGGAGGCCGAATACAGCGCGGACTTCACCGCCTGTTGGCTGACCCCCTCCCGTCGTCCGAGATCGGTGAACGTCAGGCCGCGCAGTTTCAGTTGGTACTGAACCCAGGCCGCCCGCTCACGCGGGTCTCGGGGAGGAATGTTTATGGTTGGGTTCGTCGTCGTCATGGGAAGGGTGTATCGCATTATTGTGAGCACCGTCAACCCGGAAAACGTAAAAAAAAAGCCGAACTCCGAGATCTCGGAGTTCGGCTTGGCCAAAAAACCTGTCAAGAAATTTTTAGTATGATGATTTTAAAGGATTTTTCCGAACTCCGAACGGCGCGCCAAACTCCGAACTGGGTCTCGCCGTGAGTGCCGGGAACTCCGAAACATTTGCCGACCGCCTTCGGCTCGTCATTGACGCCGAAGAGAGTGCGTTGGCTTTGGCACGAAAAGCCGAAATCGGTGAAAGCCTCATCCGACGATACCTGTCTGGCTCGGAACCTGGGCTGGATAAGCTTGTTCGGATTGCCGCCGCGGCCAGGGTGCGCCTTGAGTGGCTGGCGACCGGCGAAGGCCCGATGCGGGCCGGAAAAATGGCGGAAACATTGGCTTCCGCCGTCGAGTCGACGCCGCCAACCGCGACGTCACCCCCTCTTGACCACCACTTCGGCGGCAAGGTCTGCGCCGCCGTCCTCGCCCTCTACCGGGCCGAAAACGCGCGCCTCTCCAATGACCAGATCATGGCCATAGCCCTTGAAAAATATGAGGAAATCGTTACAACGGCGGAAACCCCCGAAGAACGCCAGGTCATGCTCAAGCTGGTTCTTTCCCAACTCACCAAGGACCTGCGCTCCGGGGTCTCGGCCACCGCTCAAGGAAACCGTTCGGCCTGAGGGCCATAGCCGGCGCCAATGTCGCCCAAAATATCCAAACACGCAAATGTATGCAGCTATTTTTACACGTCGTCGATAACAAGCCTACCAGTGTATGTGCCACCCCTCCCGACCACCCGCCATCACCAACTGCCAAACCAAACGCATCTCCCGCCCCAAACCCCGATCCCAAACCGGATCACACTAGGTTTGTCACCACCCCTCAAACCCCCAATTCCCCCACCATTCTCAACCACTTCCCACCAAACCCCACCTACCCTAAGAAATTCCCGCTACTGCCAAACCTAGTGGGGGAAGACACCGGCCCTGACGCAACAGAGCCGCGGCCAGCTCCCGCAAATAGAGGGCCTGGCGTGGGCTGAGGGCCGCCGCCCGGTCGAGATGACCGATGCCTTCATTGACGGCACCGGCCAGAACCAGGGTGGCGCCCAGCCGATAGTGGCTTTCGGCGTCCTGGTCGTCGAGGACCAGGCTGGCCCGATAGGCCTGGGCCGCGGCCTCGAGGTCGCCCGCGCGCTTGAGGGCATCGCCGCGGATGCGTTGGGCCGAGCGGTCTCCGGGCCAGGCCGCGGCCACCGCCCGCGAGGACTCGAGGGCCTCGTGGCCGCGGCCGAGATCGCGCAGACATTCGGCCAGATTGTCGTGGGCCGAGGCGAAGAGCGGCCGGTGGCGCAGCGCCGTGCGGTAGGCGAGCAGGGCCGCGTCTCCCTCTCCCAGCCCCCGGCGGACCGTGCCCAGCGTGTTCCAGGCTTCGGCGATCAGGCCGGCCATCCGCAGGCCAAGGGCGCGATAGGCCAGGGCCTCCTGATCGAAGCGATCAAGGGCCAGCGCCTGGTCGCAGGCGGCGACGGCTTCCCGGCCCCGGCCCTGACGCAACAGAGCCGCGGCCAGCTCCCGC
>CAISJZ010000039.1 GCA_903885755.1 uncultured Hyphomicrobiales bacterium
CTTGAGGAGACGCTCGCGATGCGCCAGCCTGAAAAATGGTGGATGGGGTTGATCCCGGTCGCCGCGCTCTGGCTGGCCGCGGATTTCGTGAAGACAGGCGCCATCGAAGCCGACATTGGTTCGCGCGCCAGCGCCGCGGTCACGCAGGCTTCCCCCGACATCGCAAGCGCCATGACCATAGCGGTCGCCGGTCGTGATGTCCGCATCGAAGGGCCGGAATTCACGGCGCGCGCCAACGACCCATTGGGACGGGCGGTCGCCGATGCCGGCGGCGTCCGGCTTGTCGACGCGCGATTTACGCCGGTGACCGCCGCCAAACCATATGTGTTCAGCACGGCGCGCGTAGGCGACCGGATCACGCTCTCCGGCTTTGCACCGCTGCCCGCCGCGCGCGACAGACTGCTCGACGCGGTCCGATCCGGCGCGCCCGGGCTGGAAATCATCGACAAGCTCGCCTTTGCGACCGGCGCGCCGGAGGGATTTGAGTCGATTGCGTCGCGGGGCGCGAGCGAAGCCGCCAAACTGGACCTGGGCGCCTTCACGCTGACCTACAAGGCCTATTCCATCGAGGGAACCGCGGCGACATCCGCGATATTCGAGGCAGCGGTCGCCGCGACACAACAATTGCCCGCGGGCGCGACGCTCGCCAGGGCCGACATTCGTCCGCCGGAGGCGAAGCCATTCGCATGGTCGGCGACAACCGATGGCGTCGCGGCGACAATCATTGGCTCGGCGCCGTCGATCGAGGCGCGTGCCGCGATCGCGCGCGCGGCCGCCACGTCCCTTCCCGGCAAAATGATTGTCGATCAAATGCAGGTCGCGAGCGGCGCGCCGGCAGGAGACTTCGCGGGATCGGCCACTTACGCGCTCGCGCAACTCGGCCGTCTCGCCAAGGGGCGTGTTGTCATGTCCGATGGCGCTTATTCTATTTCAGGCGAGGCCGCGACGCCCCAGGCTTACGAGGCCGCTCTGGCGGGCGCGAAACAGCTTCCGGCGGGGCTGTCGCTCGCCCGCGCCGATATTCTGGCGCCGGAGGTCAAGCCCTATATCTGGTCCGCGGCGACGGATGGTTCAAAAATCGTGCTGTCCGGCATGGCGCCATCGGCCGGCGTTCGGGAAGCGATCGTTCAGGCCGCGACAAGGCAATTCCAGGGAAGGCAGGTCGTCAACCAAATGGGGATCGCGCGTGGCGCGCCCGACGGCGACTTCATGGCCGGGGCGAGCCACGCCATCGCGGAACTCGCGCATATGTCGAGCGCCACGGCGACAATTTCGGACGGAGCCTATTCGCTGTTTGGAGACGCCGCGACGCCGCGCGATTACGACGCCGCGATCGAGGGCGTGAAGCAACTGCCGCAGGGTCTGACGCTGGCGCGGGCCGAAATTCAAACCGCCGAAGTCAGGCCTTTTGTCTGGAAGGCGGCGAGCAATGGAGCGACGCTCACATTGTCGGGATACGCGCCATCGGCGGCGGCGCGCGAGGCCATCGCGCAGGCCGCCGCGAAAGCGTTCGCCGGTAAAGCCATCGTCAATGATCTGGAGATCGCCCGCGGGGTATAAAGCGCGGGCGCAAAGTGTACCACTGAACCGGCTGTGATTTGCCTCAATGAGGCGGCGCAAA
>CAISJZ010000040.1 GCA_903885755.1 uncultured Hyphomicrobiales bacterium
GATCTTGGCTGGGCCGAGCTTTTCGTTGAGATTGTTCTCGACGATGAATTTTTGCGCCGCGGGCATACGGCGCGCGGCCTTGTCCGCCTCTTGCACGAAGGTGACGGGCGGATGGGCAAGGCGCATGTATTCAAAGGGCGCGGGCGCCGCGATGCGATGCGCGCCCGAATGCGCCGCCGCCACGTTGTCTTTCGTTTCGAACGAGCCGAAGACATGGCAGGCGCGGATGCGCAGTTCCATGATGACCGGCGTGTTCGAGGCCTCCGACAGTTCAAAACTCTTTTCAACCAGCCGCACGATCGTCGGCAGATCGGGCCGGGGGTCGACCATCCACAGCGAGGATTTGAGCGCGAAGGCGTGGGTGCGCTCCTGGATGACGCTGGCGCCCTCGCCATAGTCCTCGCCAACGATGATCAGCGCGCCGCCCTTGACGCCCGGCGAGGCGAGATTGGAAAGCGCGTCGGCGGCCACATTGGTGCCGACGATGGATTTCCAGGTGACCGCGCCGCGCAGGGGATAGTTGATCGAGGCGCCGAGCATAGCGGCGGCGGCGGCCTCGTTGGCGCAGGTGTCGACCTGGATGCCCAGTTCCTTCAACTCGTCTTTAGCCTCGACCAGCACGTCGAGCAGGTGACTCACCGGCGCGCCCTGATAGCCCCCGACATAGGCGACGCCCGATTGCAGCAACGCCTTGGTGACGGCCATGATGCCCTCGCCGTGGAAGGTCTGGCCGGCGCCGAGCTTCAGGCTTTCGATTTCGCGCTTGAACGAGACTTCCGCCATGTCGCCATCCCCATGATCGTCTCGGCCGACGATCCCACCTGAAACATCGGTGCATACACCCAAGCCCCAATGGTCGCCACCGGCGCGATCCGCTGGCGTATTCTGGCCTCTTGACGAGAATACCAACCAGTCGGTATCTTTTGAATCCGGAGGTCGCACGGTGGCCAGATCAGCGGCGCAACACGAATCCAAGACCAGACTGCTGGACGCCTCGCTGCGGGTGATCCGCGCGCGCGGATATTGCGCGACGACCATCGACGATATCTGCGCCGCCGCCGGCCTGACCAAGGGCAGCTTCTTCCACCACTTCAAAGGCAAGGAAGACCTCGCGCTCGCCGCCGCCGCGCATTTTTCAGGGATGGCGGACGGGCTTTTCGCGCAAGCGCCCTATCGCTCGCTCGCCGACCCGCTCGACCGGTTTCTCGGCTACATCGATTTTCGCGTGGCGATTCTGCGCGGAGCCCTGCCTGAGTTCACCTGCCTGCTCGGCACCATGGTTCAGGAGACCTTCGAGTCCCATCCCGCCATACGGGAAGCCTGTGATCGCTACATTCGCGCCCACGCGGTCGAAGTCGCCAGGGATATCGCCGAAGCGCGATCCCGCTACGCGCCCGACGCGCCCTGGAGCGCCGAAAGCCTCGGGCTCTACACACAGGCGGCCCTGCAGGGCTCCTTCGTTCTGGCCAAGGCGCACAATGGGCCGGAGGTCGCCGTCGAATGCCTCGGCCATCTGCGCCGATACGTCGAACTGCTTTTCAACCAAACGCATCAGCAAAACGCGAAGGAGGGACCATGCGTGTGATGATCATCGTCAAGGCGACAAAAGACTCGGAGGCCGGCGTCATGCCGCCCGCCCGGCTCTTGCAGGACATGGGCGCGTTCAATCAGCAACTGATTGACGCGGGCGTGATGCAGGCCGGCGACGGCCTCAAGCCGAGTTCCGCTGGCGCGCGCGTTCGCTTTTCGGGACCGGGACGCGAGGTCTCGATGGGCCCCTTTTCCGACACAACGAGCCTCGTCGCGGGATACTGGATCTGGCGCGTGGACTCGCTTGAGGATGCGATTGCCTGGGTCAAGCGATGCCCCAATCCGATGCTGACGGATTCGGACATCGAAATTCGTCCGCTCTACGAAATGGAAGACTTCGCCTGATTGACAAACCATTGAAGAGGAGAACCACCATGTCCAGCAAACCCGCGAATTTCGTCTGGTACGATGTGATGACCACCGACACGAAGGCCGCCGAGGCCTTCTATCGCGCCGTCATGGGATGGACGACCGCCGATTCCGGCATGCCTGGTCAGGCCTACACCCTGTTGTCGGTCGGGCCGACGATGATCGGCGGCCTGATGGCCATTCCCGAGGACGCCCGCAAGATGGGCGTCCAGCCCACGTGGATGGGATATATCGGCGTTGACGACGTGGATGATTACGCCAAACGTGTCGCCGCGGCGGGTGGTACCGTCCACAAGCCGCCGCAGGATATTCCGGGCGTCGGCCGTTTCGCGGTGGTGGCGGACCCCGATGGCGCCGGGTTCATTCTCTTCAAGGGCGCGAGCGACCAGACGCCGGCGCCTGTCGCACCGATGACGCCCGGCCACATCGGATGGCATGAATTGCGCGCTGGCAATGGCGAGCGCGCCTTCGCCTTTTATGCCGGCCTGTTCGGCTGGACCAAGAGCGAAGCCATCGACATGGGTCCGATGGGAACCTACCAGCTCTTCGCCGCGGGCGATCAGGCGATTGGCGGCATGATGACAAAGATGCCGGATATGCCCGTGCCGCACTGGCTTTACTATTTCGCGGTCGACGACATCGACGCCGCCGCCGCTAGCGCAACATCCAGTGGCGGAAAATTATGCAATGGCCCGCAGGAGGTGCCCGGCGGCGCCTGGATCGTTCAGTGTCTTGACCCGCAGGGCGCGATGTTCGCCATGGTCGGCATGAGGCGCTGATATTTTTGTGGCGACACCGGAGCGCGCAGGTTCCAGCGCCGCTCGATGCAATTTACCGAACCGCCGTGGCGGCGTGACCGCTTGCGGATGTATCGCGAACATGTCGGGCGGCACGGATTTTCGCCCGCCCATGGTCGGTTTTGACCCATCAACAATAAGCGCGGATATAATCCGCGCGTTTTCGTCGGTCCAAGCCTGCACGGCTTGATGATAGCCGCGATCTTTATGCCGTTGTCTCTCGCTCCCAACATTTTTTAGGCGCCAATCGTGCCAAATCGCGCCAGACGAGCGGGGCCGTAGTGGATTTCACCCTTCTAGGTTTGCCACCGCCCAACTCGCGCATCTGGACACTCGTGCCTCTGGAGAACTTCGCTGTTGGTCAGCCAGAGTCTCCCAAATAATGGGCAATATTTGAGACGACTGCATACTTTTTTGCCTTGCGGAAGAATTTTGTGCGACGCACAATTTCAAATGTTCAGGGCCTTTCGGCGGGTAGCGGGCCTACACGTCAAGCGACCAACTTTTGTGTGAGCGGGCTTCATAGGGAAAAGTCGCGATGACCTCTCGTGCGCCGATATTCAGTTGATGGGGAGAACGATGACGGAGCACGCTAGGGTTGATCCCAAATTGGCCGGCCTAATTCATCCCAATGGCGAACCCATTCGCCTGAATAGGCAGAAATTCGTCGCGATTGATCGGCAGTGCGATACGCGGTTCAACGCCACCTATCGGCCGCAGGCACTCTACAGCCGTGCTGAAAATGGCTTTCATGCCAACAACGAAGCCTTCCTCTTGCACGAGGTGGCGACTAATTTACCGATCTATCGGCAGGACACGGGCCCTACCGATTTCCATTTGCATCTACCGCCAGGCGGTTTTCAACTCGTACTCGTGACCTCCGGTGTGTTCACGTTCGATTATGATGGCCGCATCTTCTATGTCGGCCCAGGCGCCGTGATGCTGCAAAGCGCCATCGTTCATCGCCAACTCTTCTACACGTGGTCGGGAATGACCACGGATGAGAATCTGAAGACGCCGCAATCGATCGTGCCGGATTCGTTGACAATGGGCTATTCGGGTAAGTTTCTCGAAGCCTTCGTGACTGACCCGACGACATTCCCGAATCCCACCGTTGTAGGCGACAATCATATCGTCGAATCCGAGACATCGCGGACAGCCTGCGCCCACCCCCTGCATGACCGGCCAGCCGACGCGAGTTTCTGGTTTCAGGACCCGTTGTCGCTGGCGGCCCTCTACAAGCCTTTGCCGGCGGTTTCGGCTGGCGGCGCGATCAAATCAGACACGACCGTCTATATTCGCGACCTCGAAATCGAGATGCCTAGCGGGCATCTCGTCACGGGTCACATCATCGCGACGGACCCGCATGGACAATCATTGCTGCCGAAGGCTTCTTCGGGCATGGGCGACCTGAGCGCTTTCGGGAAAAGCGAGGTTGTCATGTACCGCGTCATCCGCGGTTCCGCTGAATTGAAGGATCATGCGGGGAAACTGCACGAACTCGGAACTGGCGATGTGATCACGGCCGGAAAGGAATCTATCGAACTCGTGGGGGTGGGTGAGAATACCCAGGTCCTCCGCCTGGGCCTCATGAAAGGCATGGAGACCCTACGGAGGTGGACGCCGACGCAGCGTGACCAAGTGGACGGCTTGGCGGGTCAGATCATCACGCAAAAAGAACTGCGTCCTTTGCGGACGGAAGGAAAGCCGGTCGGGTACCTTTACAACTAGTCACGAACTCAGATGTCCTTCGCCAAACTCTCACCGAAGGCGAGTGGATACCATCTCCATCACTCGTCGCGTTTTGGGTATCATCGCTTTGCTTGGGCCTGGGTGGAAACTTACCCCGCTGTCGACCACGCTCTAATATGCCTACCGATAACTCTCCCAGCGCCGCGTTGGCCTTTCGCGGCGAAAATGTTGCGGCGACTAGTGCCTCGCGTCATTGAAATCGAGGCATTTTTCTGAATCACTACGCGAATGATTTATCGCGGAGGTGATTCGTGGCCGGGAAAGAAATCGCCGTTAAGAAGTATGTCGTCCGGTTGAGC
>CAISJZ010000041.1 GCA_903885755.1 uncultured Hyphomicrobiales bacterium
CAAGTTCATGGGCCGCAGCCGCCGCGAGCCCATCCAGCTGCGTCAGGTGCTGTTCACGCAATAGCACGAGTTCGGTGGCGGCGAGCGCATCTGACAATTGCCGTGCCTCGCCAGCAACGCGGGACGTATAAACCGCTATGAAACCGGCGCCAAGAACGATCGAGATCCAGATTCCGCCGACATAGACAATAGGCAGCGAGAAAGCTTCCCGCGCTCGCCATGGCAAATTCCAGTGATAAAATGCGAGCAGCGACGCCGCCACGATCATGACCGCCATCAACCCCATCGTCCAGGGAGGCGGAAGCGAAACCGCGGAGGCCATAATCGGCGCCAGGAACAGAATCGCGAAAGGATTTTCAAGACCGCCGGTCAAATAGAGCAAAAGCGATAGCTGCAGCACGTCGTAGGTCAGCAGCAGAAACGCCGCGCCATCGCCGAGGCGATGATTAACGGGGTAGCGGACACGCAATGCAATATTCAGCCATACGGACATGGCGATGACGGTCAGGCAAAATTCGATCGGCAACTGGAAGCCAATCACGAAATACGTCAATAGAACCGAGGCGGTCTGCCCAGCGATCGCCAGCCAGCGCAGCCGAACGAGCGTGTCCAGCCGGAGCTGGCGCGCCCGGCGTCCCAGTTCGGAATGGCTAAGGTTCGCTGTCGCGCCGATTGTCCAGCTCCACCCTGGGATTTGCAATTTCTTTCCAATCCATCCCTATCTTTTTCCAAGCTTGCAACCTGATCTGGATCAAAATGCTTCGACCAATGGCACGATTGACGATATAGGTCCTTTTTGCTGCAATGCGCGCGATCGTTTTGCGATGCGCAATAGTGCAACCAGATGTGGTGTCGTGTGAATAGATTCTCCTATCAAATGTATGAGATGGCTCATCTGGCGATAGCGCCAGCGCGCGCGCTGTCGGACGCGACCCGTCTCATCTATCGCAATCCAATGAACCCCCTCACGCATACGGTGTTCGGTCGCAACATGGCAGCCGGCGCGGAATTGTTCGAGCGGTTGACACGGCGCTACGGCAAGCCCGCGTTCGGCCTAGACCATTCGATGTTGGGTGATCGCCGTGTCGAGATTGTCGAACAGGTGGTATGGGCGAAGCCATACTGCCAGTTGCTCCGTTTCACGCGGGAAAACGCGCCCGAGGTCGAAGCCCAACCGAGACTTTTGATCGTTGCTCCGATCTCCGGACATTACGCGACCCTACTTCGCGGGACGGTGGAGGCATTTCTCCCGCATTTCGACGTTTACATCACGGACTGGACCGACGCCCGCATGGTTCCGCTAGCGCTGGGACGCTTCGATCTCGACGATTACATCGATTATCTCGTCGAGATTTGCCAGTTTCTTGGTAAAGACGCGGCTGGCGCGGGCGTGCATACGCTTGGCGTATGCCAGCCCTCGGTACCCTTGATCGCCGCGGTTGCCCTCATGGAGGCGGCCAATGACCCCTTGGCGCCCGTGTCGATGACCTTGATGGGCGGCCCGATTGATACTCGCAGGAGCCCGACGGCGGTCAATCAACTCGCGCAAAAGCGTGGGACCGAATGGTTTCGCAAGAACTGCATTGTTCATGTGCCGTTTCCATACCCTGGCGTTGGTCGCGAGGTTTATCCGGGCTTCCTCCAGCTATCGGGCTTCATGGCGATGAATCTCGATCGTCACATGAACGCCCATGTCGAGATGTTCAACCATCTCGTCGAGGGCGACGGCGATTCAGCGGAAAAGCACCGCGACTTCTATGACGAGTATATGGCGGTCATGGACCTTGACGCGGCTTATTATATGCAGACCATCGATACCGTTTTCGTCAAGCACTCCTTGCCGAATGGTACAATGATGCATCGCTCAACGCCTGTTGACCTGACGGCAATCCACCGCGCCGGTCTGATGACGGTCGAAGGGGAGAAAGATGACATCTCTGGTGTTGGACAAACGCAAGCGGCGCAGGAACTCTGCGTTAACATTCCCGCCGACAGGAAGGTTCACCATCTACAGCTCGGCGTTGGGCACTATGGCGTTTTCAATGGCTCCAGATTCAAAAGGGACATTGTTCCGCGTATTCTGGAATTCGTGAACAGGATCGAGGCGCCCGCGAAACCGTCGGGTTCGAAGGCCAGGCGGAAAATCTCGTCGGCGAGTTGAAAACCCCGAAGCTTACTGACTTCAAGCGCGAATCACGGTAGTTTCGGTCCATCATTCAACGTTCGGGCCGCGGACATGCCGAGCCGTCTTCGACGCGCCGATCCACAGACATCGGCGTTGGACTTACGCGCAAGCGACGAAACAATTCGCATTGCCTTACGACGCGTGACCGGCGCGAAGCGGTTTACCCTTCGTGTCCGTTCAGCAACGCGCGATGTCATTCTCACAATGCCACACCGGGCCTCGATCGCAAGCGCCAGAGAGTTCGCCGAGCGACACGTTGCATGGATTGGCGCGCGAATCCGGCGCCTGCCTCAACCCGTAAGGTTCGAGCCAGGCGCCGTTTTCCCGCTTCGTGGCGAGCCACATGTCATCGTGCATCGACCTGAAGCACGTGGTTATATATGGATTGAGCGCGCGGACGCCGGTCCGGCTTCGATTTGCGTGGCGGGCGCGCGCGAGCACTTGGCCCGACGTATTGGAGATTATCTCCGGCGCGAGGCGCAAGGAGACATCAAGGCCGCGGTCAGAACCCATGCCGAGAAAATAGAGGTCTCCATCCGGAGTATCAGCGTGCGTGACACCACGAGTCGTTGGGGCTCGTGTTCGGTCGCTGGCGCATTAAACTTTTCGTGGCGTCTGATCATGGCGCCGGCCTACGTGCTTGACTATCTCGCGGCCCACGAAGTCGCTCATCGCATTCATCTCGACCATTCGCCAAAATTCTGGGCGCTCGCACATCATCTCGCGCCGGAAACCGATCGCGCCGAATCCTGGTTAAAAGCCCATGGGGCCGAACTGCATCGCTATGGCGCGAGCGAGCCAGCATCCTAAATCCGGTCGTCATTCGGTGTATGGATGCGCCTTCAGATAATCCGCCAATTCCACTTGCGTGAATTCGTCAACGCTTGGTCCCGATGCCCAAACGAGCAGCGCGCGGATAGGCTTCAACGGGAACACCTCTTTCAACGCCGCGGCATACAACGCGAGCTGTTCCAAGTAGCCTTTCGCGTCATCGTCAAAACTCTTGGGCTTGCCGGTCTTGAAATCAGCAAACCAGACTTCCTCCCGCAACTCAACAAGCCTGTCAATTCGGCCGCTAACGTCCACGAACCGCCCCGCCGGCAATTCCACAACGCCGGCAATGGGCGCCTCGGCTATCGATCCAGGACCAAATAGAGGCCCGAGACTGGCTATGTTGAGTACCGCTAAAGCTTGGCGAACCACCGCCGCGCGCGTCGAACCCGCAATCGCCGAGAACCGCGTATTCAGGATTGAGTTAGCCGACTGTTCGTGGTGTTTCGACGAGATTTTAGGCAACTCCTGCAAAAGCACATGAAACGCCCGACCAAATTCAATGCCTGGCGAGGCGATCTTATCCCGGGCCTCCGATGAAAGCGCTTTTGACGGCCGGACGCGCGTCGGTTCGATGAACCCGCCAATGACTGGCTCATTAAGCCAAGCTGGAATCACTAGAGGATCGCGCTCATCTGATTCGACTGGCCGGGCGGATTGTCGTTCCGGCCGCTCGTCCCCTGATCGCAAGCGCCAGACGGTCTCATCGCCGTTCCAGAACGCTGGAACAGGCGTCAATGATTCTTCAAGCGAGCGCCAGATCATCTGATGCCAACAATCGGTTGGCGGCTCATGGGCGCCGTAGCAGCCCATAATGTACAAACGCTCTTCGGCGCGAGTCATCGCGACATACAATAGTCGCCTGTATTCGTCCATTCGTTCTCGCCGGCCTTGGTCACGGACCTTGGCAACAGCCAGGCAGTCAAGGTCCTTTTTCGGGCTCCATGCCAGGAACGAACCTCGTCCTGGCGCGTCAAGTTCGAACATTTTTGGATCGAAGCGATCGCTGGGTTTTTGACAGGTATCGGGAAGAATAACGATCTTTGCCTCGAGGCCCTTGGCCGCATGTACGGTCATGACCCGTATGGACTGGCCGGCTGCTTCCATATCGCGCTTGACCTCGGCGTCGCCATTTTCGACATGTTGAAGAAAGCCGATCAACGATGGCGCCTCCACGCTTTCGCGGGTTAACGCCAGCCGCAGGAATTCATCCATGGCGTCGCCGGCCTCGGGACCGAGACGCGACAAGAACTCGGCTCGACCGCCCCGGGCTTCAAGCAGCTCCGAATAAAATGCGAACGGCGTCAGTACCCTCGATTGCCGGCGCCAGAGATCCACTTTCTCGGCAGCGGCCCGATGATTGTCGTTGCTCGAGGCCGCCAAGGCGTCAAAGAAGGTTCCCTTGCGGCCTGGCGCGATCGCAAGGAGGTCATTGTCGTCAAATCCTATCAGGGGAGATTTCAGGACGCATGCCAAGGCAAGGTCATCTTCCGGCAAAAGGCAGACTCGACCGACCGCGATTAAATCCATGACCGCTATATGGTCCTTGAGCACCATTCTGTCCGCGCCCGCGACCGGCAAGCCCTTGTGTTTAAGCGCCCTGATAAGCGCTTCAAACAGGACGCCCCGACGCCGCATGAGAATCATGATGTCTCCGGCGCCGATCTGGCGGCGCGCGCGAAGCTTTTCATCATAGACAAGCTCGGAAGAACCCGGCCCCAGCAATCCCGACACAAGGTCGGCAATTCGATCCGCGAGAACAACAGCGGGATCGCCCTGGTCGACAGCATCCAACGGAAGCAACCAGTCCGGTTCGTGATCATGTTCGGCGGCGCCGACAGGACTCCAGATTTCAATCAAGCTTGGAACATCAACTTTCCACGCCGCGTGAACAACCTTGATGTCCTCGCTCGAAAGCCCTCGGCGATTGTCTTCGTGGGAGAAGACTTTATCGACCGCCTCAAGAATGCCCGGAGCCGATCGGAAGGAAAAATTCAGTGCAACATCAATGAACGGCTTGCGCGCGTCGGCAGAGCGCTTGCGCAATCCGCGCCGCGCATGGTCAAACAATCGAGGTTCGGCCCCCTGGAATGAAAAAATTGACTGCTTCTCGTCCCCAACCGCGAAAAAAGTCCTTTGCGCGGCTGGTCGTCCTTCTCCCGCCGAGAATTCGCCAGCGAGAAATTCCAGAATTTTCCACTGTTGACGAGAGGTATCCTGCGCCTCGTCGACCAGAATGTGATCGATTCCGGAATCGAGCTTGTACATTACCCATTGAGAATCCGAACGCGACAGTAGGGTCAACGTCCGTTCGATCAAATCGTCGAAATCGAGAAAACTTCCTTGGCGTTTCAGGCTTGCATAACCCTTGAGAATATCATCGACGAGAAACATCAACGCCTGGCCGCGCTCCACGGTGTCCGCGGCTTTCAGCTTATCAACGAACGGCTCCAGTCGATCACCTTCCGCGTCGAGACGCCGAAGGAGGGATGGGTCGAGTTTCTGAACGGCGTGTGTCACGAGCTTGGAATTTCCGACGCCACGTCGTTCGCACGAGCTTTTAAAAAATAGACCAAGATATCGTTGGCACCGTTCGTCCAATCCAGGCAAGGCGGCCTTCCGCATGGCCATTGCAAGTTTCTGATCGTTTTTCCCGCCTCCGTCCAGGACGATCGCCATTTCGCGGAGATCGTTGGGCTGAATTCCTCCGTTACAAACTAGCTCCTCGAGCGACGCGCGGCATTCGCCCGGTTCGAGGCCTAAATGCGGCGCGAACGTCACCGCATAGTCATCGGGCCAGCGAGTCACGCCTCGCGCCATTTCGGCGATGACAGCGCGGCGTGAAAGCGCCTCCGATATCAGACCATCGAAATCCTCGGCGGAAAGACGATTACCCAAAAACTCAAGCGCTGTTCTGGTCACGCTACTCGTGAAGGCTGCCTTGAATGCGTCTGTCTTCGCTCGAAGAAGGAACTCGGATCGCCGATCTTCATCAATGACCTGAAACCCGGACGCAACGTTTGCTTCGAATGGAAAAAGATGCAGAACCGATTCGCAAAATCCATGAATGGTTTTTATTTTCAAGCCACCAGGTGTTTCGATGGTCCTTGAAAAAAGCTTTCTCGCCGTCGGCAGCAGATCAGCGTGAAAGACCGTGCCTGTCGTTTCAATCGCCTTTTCCAGTGCAATGTCGTCGAGAGATGTCCAGCGCGCCAGCGTATCAAAAACCCGCAATGACATGTTCGCCGCCGCGGCCTTGGTGAAAGTCAGGCACAGTATCCTGGAAGGCGGTACGCCTTCGAGCAGGAGCCGTATGACTCTCTGGGTCAACACATGCGTCTTACCGGAGCCCGCATTTGCAGAGACCCAGGCGTTGACGTTCGGACCCGAGGCGAGGGATTGGCTTTCCCGAGTTTCGCGCGAAATTGCGCGCGCCCCCGTCACGACCCCGCTCCGACATCGGCTCCGGCCGACCATTCCTTCACGCGAGCCAGATGATCATATGCGCCAAACCTACTCGAAAACTGGGGGTATGGACGCGAGACAAACGCGAATTCCGGCTTTTTCATTTGATTGAGAAGACTTTTGAGCCCCTCAAACTGGTCTTCAATGAGTTGACCAAGTGGCCGCTTTTCGTCGCCGACGGTTCTGAGTTCTATACCGTCCGGTCCACCAAGCTTGACGTAGATCGCTTCGATATTGATCGACTTCATCCCGCGGAATGCGCCGTCTTCGACCATTTTTGCTTCAAGTACGAGTTGGGGCGCGAAGCCAGCCCCAATTTCACGTGGAGAGGGCGTACGACCACTCTTGAAGTCAACGATGCAGATCGACCCATTCCGATGCCGTTCAATCCGGTCGGCCCGTGCAACGAGATCAAATATGGATCCGTCTTCCAATGGAATTTTTAAAACGGCCGACTGCTCGATACAAAAGTCCTCGACCAAGTGTATTCTATCCATTTCCCAGGCGCGATAGGCGTTCAAGATTCGAACCAGCCGCGGCCAGGAAAACTCCTGAAACCCGGGATACTTGAAAAATTCCTGAAATTCATGGCGCGCGATCTGGAATAATCTGGCGATCGTCGAACTCGACGGATTGCTCAAATCAATATCCCGGGTGAACGTCGAGATAACTTCGTGCAGCGACACCCCGAAATCGCGCGCCCCGAGGGGCAGGTCCAGGGTATTTAATGGCAGGAGCCGAAGCACCATTTCCGCGTAAATTGAATATGGGTCGCGTCGCAACGTCTCGATCCGCGTGACGCTCAGCGATTGCGGTCGATCTTCCACCGGAGGACTTGGTTTTGGAGCCGCCACGCTCGTTCTTCGAACACGATCGATATTCCGCGACATCCAACGAATGTCCGAGCCGCGCGCCACGCACTTATTCCAGCGATCGTTCCCAACCATGGCCGCGATTCTCTGAATCAAGCGCGATGGCACTGTGGGGGCCCCGTCTCGCTTCAGAGATCGCGTTAAAAGGGCTTTTGACGCGCCAAGAAGTTGAACAAAGTCGTGAGACGTTTGACCGATTCGCCGCTCGGGCGGCGACATTCCCAAACTAGCCCGCATCGATCGATTGAGAAATGGGTCCGTTCGCGCGTCGGGTGGCCAGACCCCTTCATCGAGCCCCGCCAAAACCACTGCGTCAAAATCCATGAGCCGCGCTTCAAGCAGACCAAGAATTTGGACTGGCGCGCCGCTTTTCCTGCCTCGTCGTACCGCGACTGTCGCACACAGCTGATCGAAGAAAGCGACATAAGCAGGAAGATCGATGGGCTCCCCCAAACGCCCCCTTTTGATCATTTCGGCTAAACTTGATTCAAGTTCCGCGGAACCGTCGCCGTCATTTCGATGGGTTGACGGATTACTTAATTCAATGGCCCGTTTGTGCTCGACCGCCCATTCAGCGATGCAAATTGACCCGCTGACGCTTGTCAGCGGCCTCAATGCTTCATCAAAGTCTCCAAGAAGCGATTGAACAAACGACCAGTCTTCGTCGGAAATAGCTTTGGCGTTGAGATGCGCTCCCCGACCCCTGGAGCGTTCGCGTGCAATGTCGATGATTTCGCCGGGTGTCAAAGTCAAATTCGGCGCGCTTCGAAGCACTCCTATATCAAGATGTCGCCTGATGCGATCAAGGTCATTGAGTTCGCGGCCATACCGAGCGATGGAATGATTCAAGACCGCCGTCATCGCGGCGCAATTCCTTTCCAATGCGGCGCCAAGAATGAGCCGCGCGTAAGAGCCGAATATGGTACGGCCCAATGATTCGCCCGCCGAATCATCGATCTCAACGCCCCAACGCGCCATCTGAGCCTTGACGCGACGAGCAATATTGCGATCGGGCGTAACAAGCGCTATGGTTCGACCAAGTTCGATGGATTCCCTGAGTTTGATGGCGATCGACAACGCTTCTTCACGTTCATCAACCGCCTCAATCAGCGCCACGTCCTCTAACCCCAACGCCAGTTGTTCAACGACGGCATTTTCATGGAGCGTCCGCCACACGTCGGTGGTCTCCGCCGGTCGAAGCGCCTCGCTTATCAGTTGGAATCGAACTCTGGACCTCTCGGATACATTGCCAAGCGATACGATTTCGCTTCTCCGTGCGCCCATGACCTTTAAAAGTCGCGCCATGGCCGCCTGAGGATGCGTCACGACCGGGTCGGCGCGAGCTCCAGCTTCGCCCGTCAGCATGCTCCACGCATGATTGTCGAGGCCGATGTCAAGTCCAGGTAGCACAACCGCGCCTCGCTCAGTCGAAGCGACCGCGTCCAACAATCGCGCCGTTGTCGCATTCGCTCCCGTGGAACCCGCTATGATTACAGGCCCGGCAAAATCCCCCGTCTTGATGCGCGCGATTTCTTTTTCGACGAGGAACGCCTGATTGGCTGCGCGATCAACGAGCTTTCGTTCGCGGAGATATTCAGGCCACACTTTGAATGCGATTTTGAGGAATTGTAGCGTAATCCCCCAATATTTATCGAACTCGTCGGGCATCAGTTGACCGAGCGCGGCCCATTCAATTCCTTCGATCGCGAACTCATCGATAAGCCCACCGAGCTCGCCGGCAAGCGACCACGCGGATGCGAAGGACGTACCAACAAGGATCGATTCCTTGTCATCGTTGATCGGATTTCCACGGCTGTCAATCGCGATAATGGCCCTCTGGATTTCCGCCGCCCACTTCATAACAAGATTTGCAAGGATGAGGCGACGCTCAAATTCCGACACCTCCGCGGTCACTGTGCGCTCTTCATCCTCCAATGGCGACGAATTTTCGGCCAAATCCTGTTCCGGAATTTCCACGCGGCCGAGTGGCACAATAGTTGGTAACAAGGCCACGCCACGATCACTCAGCGTAATTAATTCGTTCCTAAGTGCGTCAGCGGCTCGTTGAGTTGGCACATAGATCGTTGCCGAAACAAGCGAGAGACGATGATCCGGATCCGGAAAACCTGGAATGATAGCGCCATCCATCAATCCACGCGCGAACGTTTTCAGAAACGGCGCGCCGGATGGAATCGTCAAAATCCGCTTGAAAGCGCGCGCCTTCGGCATGGATACTACCTCGATGAGCGAGCAATCGCGTTTTCAGCCTCAACGATGGCTTCAGGCGTACCCACGTGCAACCACAATCCGTCAAGACGCTGGCCGTAAAGTCGGCCCTGGCCGGCGATAGAGAAAAGCGTGGGCGCGAGGCCAAAAACGTCGTGAACCGTGTTTCTAAAAAATTCCGGCTTTAGAATACCAACGCCAGTATACACAAATGGCGCAACCTCGCCTTCCGACCGTCTGGACAATTGCCCCCAACTATCCATCGTGAAGTCACCGCGCCAATCCACGCCCACGCTGGCCGTTGTCGACGCGACCAGCAAGAGCGCGTCCATGATTTCAGGATTCCATGCCTCGGAAAGCCGAGCTAAATTGGCTCCCGGCCCCTCGATCCAGAACGCGTCCGTGTTGCAGACGAAAAATGGCCGAGATCCAATCGACGGCAAAGCCTTCTTGATGCCGCCGCCCTGATCAAGCAATTTCATTCGTTCATCCGAAATGATGATACGTGGATGAATTCGTGACCTAAGGTGATCAATAATCTGGTCGGGAAGATAGTGCACATTCACGATCGCCGTTGAAACGCCGGAAGCTTGCAGACAATCGAGTGTGTGATCGATCAATGGCTTGCCCGCGACGCGGATGAGCGGCTTTGGGACGGAGTCCGTAATGGGCCGCATTCGCGTCCCAAGACCCGCCGCGAAAACCATCGCAACGTCAAGCATGCCAATTTCCGATGCGATGTCTTTGTTCATTTCTCGCATGGCGATTATATCGCGGCAACGGCTGGCACATTGGATTTGTACCAAGCCTTGATCTCAGCCAACGCCGGATGAGCCAGATTTTTTGCGAGATAATGTTCAACCCGGGGAATGTGATTCAAGTACTGTGGCTTGCGATCCCGCAGGTCGAGTCTCGCGAAAATGCCGAGAATTTTGGTCGCACGCTGAGCGCCGAGAAGCGCATAGGCGCGAGCGAAGGATGGCATGTCAAATGCGGGCTCATGATCGCGACGGCGTCGCGCGTAGTGCGAAAGCAGCTTCAATTCCATTTCATTTGGAACGGTAACGCGCGCGTCCTGCAGCAACGACACGAGATCGTATGCCGGGTGTCCAAGGACGCAATCCTGGAAGTCTATGATACCGACCCGATTCAGGCCGGTCCTTTCGGGTAGCCAAATGAGGTTTGGAGAGTGGTAATCTCGCAGAGTCCACGTGCGTGGCTCGCCGTCGAGAAATCGTAAAGTTCTGGCCCACATTTCAAGGAAGCGAATACGAGAAACGGAATCGAACATCGAC
>CAISJZ010000042.1 GCA_903885755.1 uncultured Hyphomicrobiales bacterium
CCGGAGGGTGAATGGCCGAATTCGACCAAGGCCGTACTTCCAGATGAAATTGCGATCGCAGACCAAATGGAATGCGGAGGCACTGGACGGATGACGCAACATGGCGAGAACAAATTCGTGATACGATATCGCTTCATTTACAAAGCGCTCGCCGCGCCCATCAATTGCAATGACACCTGGCTTTGCGCGATCCGTCACCGTATGCGGGAAGACGCCCGGCGTACCGTCATCGCGGCGGAACAGCGACCCGGGAACCCAGTAGGCGGCGCTGCTAACCGTTGGCTGGATGTAGGCTCCAACGCTGGCGGCTAGCTCCAGACCGTCTCCCGTTCCTGCCGGGCTCGTCGCGGACACATTTCCAGCCAGCGGTGGAAAGTACTTTTGCCGGAGCGCGAGGTTATGGGAGAAGCCGCCGGTTGCCAGCACCACGCCCCGATCCGAAAGAATCGATCGTCTTCCCCGGCTGTCCTCGATCTCGATTCCGACGATGCGTCCGTGCTCTGCGGCCAGCAACCGCGTCACGTGCGCTCCGAACACAACGTCCACTTTCAGAGCAAGCAAAGACGCATATAAACGTCCTGCCAGCGCATTTCCAAGATGCAGGGTGGTACCGCGTGGGTAGCGCAGGCGCTGCAGTGCGTGACTTGCAACCAATCGCGCCACGCGGAACGCCGATCGCGCGGAACGGCCCACCTTTCGGAAATGCGGAATATCCAGTCGATTGACCATCATTCCACCGAACAATGTGAATTCGGGAAGCGGTGATCGCAGGTGAGCAAAGGCGTCATCGCCAAGCGATGACCCGTCGAACTTCAAAGGCTCCAGCACGCGGCCACCGGCCGTCGATCCGGCGAGATTTGGATAGTAGTCAGGATATTTTTGCACCGGAACGAAACGCACCAGCGTCCGACTTTCCAGGTACTCGATCGCCTCGCCACCACGCGCAAGATAAGTTTGGCGAAGCGCGCTGTTCTCCCTCTCCGGAACAGTCTCTTCCAAATATGTCCAGGCATTCGCTGGCGTGTCGTTGATGCCGACATCGCGCATCTTGGCGTTAGCCGGAATCCAGACCATTCCACCCGACCATGCGGTGGTGCCACCGACATGCTCGGTCTTCTCGACCAGCAGGACCTTGAGTCCTTCAGCCGCGGCAACAGCCGCCGCCGCCATCCCCCCTGCGCCTGCGCCGACGACCACGACATCGTATCGGTCTGACGTGAGTTGCAAGGATTTGTCCTTCGGGGGATTAGAAATTCGCAGCGCTAGAGATGCGCGTGAGCTGGACTTTCCACTGACCGGTTGTGCGAACGAACATCTCACATGGGCAATGATGTTGCAATATTGTGAGAATTAATGTGGTGTAGCAAAAAAGAAATAAGAGGGTGGAAGCACATGGAGTACTCGCGTTTCGGGGCGACGGGGCTAATGGTCTCGCGCGTTTGCCTTGGTTGTTTGACGTACGGTTCTAAAAGTTGGCGCAGTTGGATGCTTGAAGCCGACGAAGCGCGCCCGATCATCCGGCACGCTCTTGATGCGGGTATCAATCATTTCGACACCGCTGACTTCTATTCGCTCGGGGCTAGCGAGACGGTCTTGGGCGATGCTTTGTCAGACTTCAAGATTTCTCGGGACAAAATTGTGATCTCGTCCAAAGTGGGGCTCGCAACCGGAGACGGCCCTAACGACCGAGGGCTTTCGCGCAAGCACATCCGTCATTCGATCGACGCCTCCCTTCGCCGGCTGCGAACCGACTACATCGATTTGTACCAACTCCATCGTTATGACCCGCATACTCCTCTTGAGGAGACCATAGAGGCGCTCGACGAGATCGTGCGCG
>CAISJZ010000043.1 GCA_903885755.1 uncultured Hyphomicrobiales bacterium
AGGTTCAAGCGGCCTTCATCGAGGAGCAGGTGCCGCAATGCGGCTACTGCCTCAACGGCTGGGTGATGACGAGCGTCGCGCTGCTCGAGAAAAATCCAAAACCGAACGACGCGCAGATTCGCGACGCGCTGTCGGGATTGAAGTGCCGCTGCGGCACCCACGTGGCGATCCTGCGCGCGGTCAAGCGCGCCGCGAACGCTTGAGGGAGGGGACGATCATGACCGTTCAGACCAATCGCCGTGCCTTTCTCGCCGCCGCCGGCTCGCTCACTGTCGCCGTGGCATTGCCCGGCGGCAAGGCGAAAGCCGCCGTCGCCAATTCGCGCCTTCAGCTGAAGCCCGAAAACCTTTCGACCTATGTCAGCATCAATCGCGATGGAAGCGCCATCGGCTGGGTCGGCAAGGTCGACATGGGGCAGGGCACCGAGGTCGGCTGGGCGCAGATGATCGCGGAGGAACTCGATCTGCCGCTGGCGCGCGTGACGATCGTTCAGGGCCACACGAACGCGACGTTCAACATGGGCGGCGCGTCGGGCTCGACGGGAATCTGGAAAGGCGGCGCGGCCATGCGGGTCGCCGCCGCCGAGGCGCGCCATATTCTCGTCGAGATGGCCTCGCAAAAGCTCGGCGTTCCCGCGGATCAACTGAGCGTCGAGGATGGCGTTGTTTCCGCGAAGGCCGACGCGACGAAGAAAGTATCTTACGGCGATCTCATCGGCGGCAAGCAGTTCGTCGAAACGCTGGAGTGGAACAAGGAAATCGGAAGCAACCTCGCGGTCAAGGGCAAGGCCACGCCGAAATCGCCAAAAGACTACAAAATCATCGGCAAGTCGGGCCTGCGCCGCCGCGATGTCGCGGAGAAGGTTGTCGGCGCGCTCGAATACATGGTCGACGTGAAACTGCCGGGCATGATGCATGGGCGGACCATTCGTCCGCCGCTCGCCGGTTCCGCGCCCGTGGCGGTCGACGAGGCTTCGATCAAATCAATCAAGGGCGCGAAAGTCGTCTGGGACAAGGGATTTCTAGGCGTCGCCGCGCCACGCGAATGGGACGCGATCAAGGCCTCTCGCCTGCTGAAAGTCACTTGGTCGGACGTCAAGGCGCCATTCCCCGGCGTCGACAAAATCTATGACCACATTCGCGCCGCGCCGGTCATCCAGCGCGACGTGGACAAGGAGAAGGGCAAGATCGACGACGCCTTCTCGAAGGCCGCGCGCGTATTCGAGGCCCAATACGAATGGCCATTCCAGTCGCACGCGAGCATGGCGCCGGCCTGCGGCATCGTTGACGCGCGCAAGGATGGCGCGCGCGTCTGGTCGGGCACGCAGAAGCCGCATTACTGCCGCGACGGCATCGCGATGCTGCTCGGGCTTGACCCCGAGAAAGTCGTTTGCGCCTCGATGGTCGGGCCCGGCTCCTACGGCCGCAACGACTCCGGCGATGTGTGCATGGACGCCGCCGTCATGTCGCGCGCGCTCGGCAAGCCCGTGCGCGTGCAGGGCATGCGCCACGAGGGCACTGGCTGGGACCCGAAGGCTCCGGCGTCGGTGCAGACCACGCGCGTCGCCATCGACGCCGACAACAAGGTGACCGGCTGGTACTTTGAATCCAAGGTCTTCTCGAAGCGCGACGCCTTCAATAATGAAGGCGACCCCGCCTTCACGCTGACCGGGCAGTTGCTCGGCGTTCCCTTGAAGCCGACGTTGATCTTCGGCGGTCCTGAAGAGAGTTATGGGTTCGCGAACTTCCAGAAGATTTCGAATATCATCCCGCCATTGCTTGATCGCGCCTCGCCGCTGCGAACCGCGCATTTGCGCGATCCCGGCGGCCCGCAGGTGCATTTCGCGGTCGAATCCTTCATGGACGAACTCGCTTATTCCCTGGAAATGGACCCGGTGGAGTTTCGTCTCAAATACGTGACGGACGCGCGCGACATCGCGGTGATCAAGGCGGCCGCGGACAAGGCCGGATGGCGCTCGCACAAGAGCCCGGGCAAGGCCAGTGACGGCGATGTCATGCGCGGTCAGGGCATCGCCTATTCGACGCGCGGCGGCACGCGCGTCGCGATGGTGGCCGACGTGGAAGTCAGCAAGTCCACCGGGCGCGTCTATGTCCGCAAGTGGACGGTCGCGCATGATTGCGGGCAGATCGTCAATCCCGATCTGCTGCGCCTGACCATCGAGGCCAATGTCTGTCAGTCGACGAGCCGCGCCTTGTTCGAGGAAGTGAAATTCGACGACAAGGCGGTCACGTCGGTCGATTGGCTGACCTATCCCATTCTCGACATGAAGGACGCCCCCGAGGCGATCGACATCATTCTGATCGATCATCCCGAGATCGCGCCGACCGGCGCCGGGGAAGCCTCGTCGCGTCCGACCGCGGCGGCGATCGCCAACGCCATCCACGACGCCACCGGCGTGCGCATTCGCCGCGCGCCGCTGATTCCTGAACGCGTGCGCGCCGGGATGGCCTGATCCCGTCGAATTTTGGAATACGAAGTTGAATTCCGCGCGTCAGCGAAGGCGCGCGGAATTTTTTGAAGGGAACGCCGAATGCCCGCCAAAACCCTCGATGGAACGGTCGCCGACGCCTATCTCGCGTTGTTGTCGGATCGCGGCGTCGACTGCCTCTTCGCCAACGCGGGCACCGATTTCGCGCCGCTGATCGAGGCGCTGTCGAAGGCCGAGGCGAACGGGACGAAGGTTCCGCGCCCGGTCACGGCGCCGCACGAGAATGTCGCGGTCGCCATGGCGCTCGGCTATTACCTCAAGACCGGCCGCCCGCAGGCAGTGATGGTGCACGTGAATGTCGGCACGGCCAACGCGGTCTGCGGATTGATGAACGCCTGGCGCGGTAACTTGCCGATCTTGATGACGGCTGGCCGAACGCCTTACAGCGAGGAGGGCGGCCTCATGGGCAAGCGCTCGGGCGAAATTCACTGGCCGCAGGAAATGCGCGACCAGGGCTCCATGCTGCGCGAGTTCGTGAAGTGGGACTATGAACTGCCCAACGCGCAGGTGCTGGAGACGACGGTCGATCGCGCCCTCAACATCGCCATGACCGAGCCGCGCGGTCCGGTGTATCTCACTCTACCGCGCGAAGTCCTCGCCGCGCCGCTAGAAAATTTCAGCTATCAATCGCCATCGCGCCGCCGCGCGGCGACGTCCGCCTTTCCCGATCTCGACGCCATTGATGAAGCGGCGGCGATGATCGCGAAGGCGAAAAATCCGCTGATCATTACGTCCAGCGCGGGTCGCGATCCCGCCGACATGGAGAGGCTCGGCGCGCTCGCCGATCTCTTCGCTATTCCCGTGTCGCAGCGAAAGCCGCGCTATGTCGCGCTGTCGAGCGATCATCCCATGCATCTGGGCTATGAGACCGACGCGATGTTGAAGATCGCCGATCTTGTCATCGTGATTGAATGCGATGTGCCATGGATTCCCGGCAAGATCGCGCCGAATCCCGACGCGAAAATCATTCACCTCGGCGTCGATCCACTGTTCTCGCAATATCCCATTCGCGGTTTCGCCAGCGATCTCGCCATCACCGGCGTCATCGGCGCGAGCCTGCCAGCGCTGACCATTGCGCTCGGCGGCCACGTGGCGCGCGAGAAGGACCAGATCGACGCGCGGCGCAAGCGGCTCGCCAACGCGCGCGAGATACAGCGTGGACGCTGGCGCGACGCGCTCGAAAAGGGCCGCGACGCCCGGCCCATGTCGCCCGCCTGGATCACCCATTGCCTCGAGGAGGTGAAGGGCCAGGACGCGGTTGTCATCAAGGAATCGCCGCTGACCTTCGAACACATGCGCTTCACCAAGCCCGCGACCATGTTCTCCATCGGCGCCGCCGGCGCGCTCGGCTGGGGGCTCGGCACGGCGCTTGGCGTCAAGGCCGCCGCGCCCGACCGGCTAGTCATCGCGACCTGTGGCGACGGCGCCTATATGTTCGGGAACCCCGTGCCCGCGCACTATGTCGCGGCGGCCGAGAAATTGCCGATCCTGACGGTCGTCTTCAACAACCAGATGTGGGGCGCGGTGAAGCGCAACACGCGCGAGGTCTATCCCGATGGTTATGCGGCCAAGAGCAATCGCGAGCCGCTGACCCATTTCGATCCCGGACTGAAATTCGAGAAGGCGGTCGAGGTCGCCGACGGTTATGGCGAATGCGTCGAGGACCCCGCGAAACTTCCCGCCGCGATCGAACGCGCGATGAAGGCGATCGAGGTCGAGAAGCGGCAGGCGCTGCTGAATGTGATCTGCCGCGGGCCTTAAGGCGTGGGGCGGCGCGGGCGCAAACGCCTCGCCATACTCACGCCATTACGCGGCTGGGCGTTCCCTTCATCCAGTTCGCGATATTGTCGATGATATCCTCGTAATACTCGTTGTAGGTCGCGTCGCTGACATAGCCGAGATGAGGGCTCAGCGTGGCGTTGTCGAGCTTGCGCAGGGCATGGTCGGCGGGCAATGGCTCGACATCGAACACGTCGAGGCCGACGCCGCCGATACGCTTGCTCGTCAGCGCGTCCAGCATGGCCTTCTCGTCGACAATCGGCCCGCGCGAGGTGTTGATGAGAACGCCGGTCGTTTTCATGCGCGCGAAATCCGCCGCGCCGATGAGCCCGCGCGAGCGGTCGCTCAGCACGAGATGGATGCTGATGTAATCCGATCGTGAAAAAAGCTCTTCCTTCGTGACGAGTTCGGCGCCCCCGGCGGCGGCCTTCTCGGCGGTGAGATTTGTGCTCCAGGCGATGACATTCATGTCGAAGGCCTTGCCGATGCGCGCCATGCGCGACCCGAGGCGACCGAGGCCGATGACGCCCAGCGTTTTGCCGGCGATGGTGGTCGGAATGGTCGTCTGCCACTTGCCGCCGCGCATCATGCGATCCTCATAGACAAGGCCGCGGCCATGACCGAGCAGCAGCGCGAATGCCGTCTCGACGGTTGTCGCCGTGGAATCGCCGCCGCGGGTGAAGCAGCACGTGATGCCCTTGCCCTTGGCGTGGTCCTTGTCGAGCGAGCGGTTGGAGCCGCCGGTGGTGATGATGAGCTTGAGGTTCGGCAACCGGTCGATCAGTTTGGCCGGCATGGCCATGCGCTCGCGCATAAGCACGATTGCGTCGAAGGGCGCGAGCGCCACGGCCGCTTCATCGACGCTCGCGAGGTTGTTGTGGAAGATCGTCACCTGCGCGGACGGGTCCAGCTTTGTCCAGTCGCCGTAGGATTTGGCGACGTTCTGGTAGTCGTCGAGAATGGCTATGCGCGGCATGCGTTCCTCCATCGATGGGTCGCGCGGACTTTGCACAGGCCATCGCGGGGCGTCAACGCGGCGCGGCGACTTTGACCGATGCCGCCAGCCTGCTAGTTTGCGGCAAGAAACCAAGGCGAGGACGCCCGCGATCATGAACGCCCCAGGAAGGCCGCTGGTCGGCTCCCAAATGCCCCTGACGCATCGTGAGCGCATGTTGATTGTCGCGGGCGCGCTGCTGCCCGTGTTCATGGGCTCGATGGATCAAACGGTCGTCGCGAGCGTGCTGCCAACCATCGGTCGCGAACTTGGCGGCGTGAATCATCTGTCCTGGGTGCCGACGGCCAACCTGCTGACGGTGACGGCAATGACGCCGCTCTATGGCAAGATCAGCGATATCGTCGGTCGCCGGACGACGTTGCTCTGGGCCATCGTGATATTCATGATGGGTTCGCTTGTCAGCGCGCTCGCGCCGAACATGCCGATGCTGATTTTGGGGCGCTCCGCGCAGGGACTGGGGAGCGCGGGCCTGACGACGGTCGCCATGACCGTACTCGGCGACATAGCGCCACCGAAGGATCGGGCGCGATATTACACCTATTTTTCGATCATCTACATCACCTCGGGCGCGCTGGGGCCATTGTGGGGCGGCTTCGCCGCTCAGCACCTGGGCTATTCCACGATTTTCTGGGCCAACATCCCCATGGGTTGCCTCGCGCTCGGCCTGGTGGGGACGCTGCTGAAGCGCCTGCCGCGCAATGAACGCCCGCACCGGCTCGATATCCTCGGCGCGTTTTTGATCGCCGGGGCCAGCGCCTCGGTTATTTTCGTGCTGAATGCCGGCGGCCATGATTTCGCGTGGAGTTCGCCTGAGATCATCGGGCTTTCAATCGCCTCGGCGCTGTTCTGGATCGGTTTTGTCGCACGTCTCCTGACCGCGGCCGAACCCTTGATCCCGATCGGCGTCTTGCGAAATCCGATCGTAGCCTGCGCGACCGTCGCCAACGGCGTCGGCTGGGCGTCGGTTGTCGCGCTCAATATCTATCTCCCGCTCTATCAGCAGGCGGTGAATGGCCTGTCGCCGGCCGAGTCCGGCGCCTCGCTGATGATGCTGATGGCGACGGTGAACGGAGGCGCGCTGATCGGAGCGCAGATCGCGGCGCGCGTGAAACACTACAAATATCCACCGATGGCCTCCCTACTTGTCTGCGTTGGCGCCTGTCTCTGGCTCGCCTGGCACGCCCGCGCCGTCAGCGGCCTTGAATTCCAGTTGGTCTTGCTGGTGATCGGCCTTGGCTTTGGTCCCGTCGCGCCGGTGACGACGGTCGCGATGCAGAACGCGGTTCAATTACACGAACTTGGAATTTCCGGCGCGACGATGAGCTTCCTGCGAAGTCTCATTTCGACGGGTCTGGTCGCTCTGTTCGGCGTCATGGTGCTGGGCGGCGCGGGCGCCGGCCGCGACGCGATCTTTTCAAACCCCGCTGCTGCCGCCGACAACTTCACGCTCGTCTTCGCGACGACCGCGGGGTCTTTCTTTGTCGCCTTCCTCGCGCTCGCGCTGATGAAGGAGAAGCCGCTGCTCTCCGAGCGGAAGGTCGAGGCCTAGCCGAGCTTCAGCAATTTGGCCGCGTTGCCATGGAAAATCGCCTTCTTGGTCGCCGCGTCGAGCTCCATGCCGTCGATCCCATCGAACGTTTTGCGGATTGGCCCGAGCGGCGCGTCCGTGGCGAATAAAATCTGGCTCGCGCCAAAGAAATCGAGACCGCACTTGACGCCGGTGGTCGCGCCGAACATCGCGGTGTCGCCGTGAAACTTCTTGAAATACTCCATGTGCGGGCGTTTCAGCGACGGCAGGATTTGCGAATAATCCTCGTCGGACGTGCGCGAGCCCAGCACGTCGAGGCCCGGCCCGACGCGCCCGTCGAAGAACGGAATCATGCCGCCGCAATGGTGCGTGATGATGTCGAGATCTGGATGCCGATCAAAGAGCCCGTCGAAGACGAGACGCGTCATCGCCACCGACGTGTCGTAGGGCCAGCCAAAACACCACCACATCTCGAAGCGCGATTTTTCCTCGCTGGCATAGTCCTTCATCATCGCGGCGGTGCGCGTCGGATGCAGCCAGATCGGGCGATCCCATTTCGCCATGGCCTCGAAGAACGGACGGAAACGCTTTTCGTCGAGCGGATGGCCCCCGATGTGATTGTAGGTCTGCACGCCCTTGGCGCCGAGCTGGTGGATGGCGCGATCGGCTTCGCGAATGGCGCCATCGACGTCGTCGAGATGCACGGCGGCGGCAAAGCCAACGAAGCGGTCTGGGTGCTTGCGGCAGAGCTCCGCCATTTCATCATTGGCGATCTTCGCGAGATCCCGGCCCGTTTCGGCCGGCCCCATTTCCTCCAGCGAGGGATTGGGCAGGCAGATCAACTGGCGATAGTCGGGCACGCTGTCCATGTCGCGGAAGCGCAGATCGAGGTCGGCCAGCGGTTTGACGGCCAGCAGGCGATTGACGATGTTGCCCATTTTGGGGCCCATCTCGTTCATGCGCGCGAGAAAGGATTTTGGCGCGATATGGGTGAAGATGTCGATGACCATGGCGTTTCGTCCCGTTTTGATCGGTCCAGTGTAGCCGGGACCGTGGCGATCACAAACTCAGATCGCACCTGCTTCGCGCAGCGCGTCGATTTCGGCGGCTGACAGGCCGAGTTCGGCGAGAATGGCGTCTGTGTGTTCGCCCAGCGCTGGCACCGGGTCCATGCGTGCGTCGAATGTGTCCGGGATCGCTGGTGGCAGCAGGGACGGGATGACGCCAGCCGGCGTGCCGATCTCGCGCCAGCGATCCCGCTCCGCGAGTTGCGGGTGACTCCAGACGTCGCGCATCTCGTTGACATTCGCGTTTGCGATGCCGGCGGCATCGAGCACGCCCGCCACCTGCGCCGCGGTCATCGCGGCAAAGCGCGCCAGAATGATGGCCTTCAGCGCGTCGCGGTTGGCGACGCGCAGGACGTTCGAGGAAAAGCGCTCGTCGGTCGCGACACGCGCGTCTTCGAGAACCCTGTCGCAAAACGTCGCCCATTCCCGTTCGTTCTGCAGGCCGAACATGACGACCTTGCCATCGCCCGCCGCGAAGGGCCCGTAGGGATAGATGGTTGCGTGGGCCGCGCCGGCGCGCGGCGGCGGCGGCGCGCCATCGAAGGCGTAATAGAGCGGAAAATTCATCCACTCTCCCAGCGCCTCCAGCATCGAGACCTCGACGTGGGCGCCTTCGCCGGTGCGGCCTCGTTGCAGCATCGCGGCCAGGATGTTGGAATAGGCGTACATGCCCGCCGCGATATCGGCGATGGAAATGCCGGCCTTCGCCGGCTCGTCCGCCGAGCCGGTCGTCGATACGAATCCGGCCTCGCTCTGGATCAGCAAGTCATAAGCCTTGCGGTCGCGATACGGGCCAGAATCGCCGTAACCCGAGATGTCGCAGACGATCATGCGTGGATGCTTCGCGCGCAGCTCCTTCGCGCCAAGACCGAGCCGCGCCGAGGCCCCGGGCGCGAGATTTTGCACGACGATGTCCGCGCGCCCGACCAGCGCGTCAAGAATTTTACGCGCATCCGCGTGCTTGACGTCGAGGGTGAGACTCTCCTTCGAGCGATTGCACCAGACGAAGTGCGAGGCGAGACCCTTGACGCGCGTGTCGTAGGCGCGGGCGAAGTCGCCAACGCCCGGTCGCTCGATCTTGATGACGCGAGCGCCGAGATCGGCCAGCTGCCGCGTGCAGAACGGCGCCGCGATGGCGTGCTCAAGCGTGACGACCAGCGTGCCGGCCAGGGGACCGGCGCGCTTGGACGTGGCGTTGTTTCCAGACATGACGATCCTTTCGATCAATCGTTCAACCGACCGTGGCGTCGGCCTGCATGCAGAGATTGCCGCCCGCATCTTGAGCCCACAACGATATCTTGCCGTCGGCCCCGGGCGCTCCACAAACCGCGAAGGGCGCGATATCGAACAGCGGATTCATCGCGCGGAACGTGAAGGACTTCACCCTCGCGTCTGTATTTCGGCGCAGCAGATCGATCAGCAAGGTCGCGATGAGCGGACCGTGGACGATGAGGCCCGGATAGCCCTCGACCTCGGTGACATAGCGTCGGTCATAGTGAATGCGGTGCCCGTTGAAGGTCAGCGCGGAATAGCGGAACAGCAGCACGTCGTCGGGCGATATGTCGCGCCGCCACGCGGCGGTCGCAGGCGCCGGTTTGGGCGCGGGCGCTGCCTCGCCCGGCAGGGCCGGCCCGCGATAGACGATGTCGTGTTCTTCCGTTAGCGAGCCGCCGCCCGCGCCCGTGATCTCGTGGCGCACGAGCACGAAGACCAATGGCCCCGTGCGGCCGCTTTTCATCGTGACATCGGCGATCGTCGAGACGCGCTTGATGGTCTCGCCGACCTTCAGCGGCGCGCGAAAATCGAACCGGCTGCCGGCCCACATGCGGCGGGGCAGGGGTACCGGCGGCAAAAATCCGCCGCGCTCCGGGTGCCCGTCCGGACCAATGTCGGATTGCCGATGAATCGGCAGGAAGTAGAGCCAGTGCCAGAGCGGCGGCAGCGCGTCGCCATCGCGTGGAGCTGGATCATCGCGGTCGAGCGTCGCCGACAAGGCCTTGATAGGCACGCGCGTCACCACGTCCTCAAGCGTCTCCTGGCGGCCGATCCACGAGCGCAGATGGTCAATATCGACGTCGGTCATGTTGCTCTCCGCTCGGCTCTATTTCATCACGCGCGCGTGGGTGTCCAGCACCCTATCGACCATCTCGCCGCATTGGCCGAGATAGTTGGCTGGATCGACCAGCGGCGCCAGTTGCTCGCGCGTCATGTGGGCGGCGATTTCCTTGTTCGCCGCCAGAAGGTCGAGGAATGGCTTGCCCGTGGCGATCACGTCGCGGCAGATGTCATAGACAAGATCATGCGCGCGCTGGCGTCCGAGCGCTGGGCCAAGGCCCATCATCACCGCCTCGGACACGACGAGACCGCCGGTGATGTCGAGATTTTTCCGCATGGCTTTCGCGTTGACTTCAAGCCCGGCGACAAGATGTTTCGTCTGCTTCAGCGCGCCAGCGGAAAGGCAAAAAATTTCCGGCAGTGAAATCCATTCGATTTCCCAAGGGCCCGTCGAGCGTTCGTGATCGGCGACGAGCGCGTCGAGCAGGGCCGCGACATGCTGGCGCACCATCGAGATATTGGCGTGGATATAGGCCGAGGCAATCGGGTTGCGCTTTTGCGGCATGGTGCTGGACGAGCCGCGACCCTCGTGGAAGGGCTCGAAGGTTTCCTCTACTTCCGTCTGCATCATCAGCTTCACGTCCATGGAAATCTTGCCGAGCGTGCCGCAGACAAGCCCGAGGAAACAGCCGACTTCGGCGATCTGGTCGTGCGTCGTGTGCCAGGCGATCTCGGGCTGACCGAGCTTGAGTTCCTTCATCAGTTCGGCCTGCACCTTCAGGCCCATGCCGCCGAGCGAGGACAGATTGCCGGCCGCGCCGCCGAATTCGCCGACGAGCGCGCGCGGCTTCAACTGACGCAGGCGCTCGATATGGCGATGGAAGGCCGCCAGCAGAACCGCGCATTTGAAGCCAAAGGTAATCGGCACAGCCTGTTGCAGATTGCTGCGCGCCGCCATGGGCGTATCCCGATATTTTTTGGCGAGGTCGGCGAGCGAACCCGCGATGGCGAGAAGATCGCGCTCGACGAGGTCCAGCGCGGCGCGAATCTGCATGACAGTCGCGGTGTCGGTGATGTCCTGCGTCGTCGCGCCCCAGTGGCACCATTCGCCCAGCCCCTTGTCGCAGAGCGAAACAATCTGCTGCACGACGCCTAGAATGGGATAGCCAATGCGCTCGGTCGTGACTTTCAGCTTCGCCATGTCGATCTGATCAACTTGGCAATGCCTGACGATCTCGTCGCAGGCCTCTTGCGGAATGATGCCGAGGCGCGCCTGCGCGCGCGCGAGGCCAGCTTCGATATCCAGATAATATTGCGTGCGGCGTTCGTCCGAAAAGACCTCCCGCATGTCGGCGGCGCTGAACATATCGCGGAAGATGACGGAATCGATAATCGTGGCGGCCATTTCAGGGTCCTGATGTGTGTCGAGGGTTGTCGCGTTGGCGACGGCTAGTTGAAATCAACCTTGTAATTGCTCGTGAGATATTCGCGCACCCATTCGCGCGCGGCTGGCGAGATGGTGGTGGCGCGCTGATAGAGCGCCTCGCCGGGCGCGTCCGTCACCTGTTCGTATTCGCCAATAATTTCGTCGCGCTTGGCGAGATATTCCGGATCCTTGCGCATCTTGCGAATGGCCTCTCGATAGGCCTCGACGATCTCGTCCGGGGTGCCTTTTTGCAACAGCATGAGTTTCTGCGCGGGAAAGCCGGAGAGAATGAAGGCTTCCAGCGCTTCCCACTCGATGCCCGATGGAGGCTTGCCGAAGACGATCTCATACGCCTCGGCCAGATGCGGCAAGTCCGGGAAATTAGGATCGCGGCCGAATTTTCCGTTCTCGTCCAGCGCGCCGAACGAGAACAGCGGGACGGCCTCGCCGCGCTTGATGATCTGGGTCGAATTGCGCAGGTAGGCGGTCGTTGTCTGATAGTCGATTTCGGACTCGCCGCGCTCGAAGGACATGAGACCCTCGCCGCGGCTTGGAAAGCCGAAGATCGCCTGCACGTCGAGACCAAGCAGGCGGAAGGCCAGCACCGGCGCGAGATCGAGCGAAGTCGGGCCCTGACTGGCGTAGTGCAGCTTGACGCCCTTGAGCTTGCCAAGGTCCTTGAGCGACGCGACCCCCATCTTCGAGGAAATATACGCGCCGCCGCCGGTCGGGCCGGCGAGGAAGAATTGCAATTGGCGATAGTCGTATTTGACGTTTTTCTGGCCGAGCAGATAGGGAAACTGCGTCGACGCCGACGTGCTGAGTACCGTCAGCCCGTCGGGCCTGGCCGTCGCCGCGTAGAGATTGGCGCCGGAAATCGAGCCGCCGCCCGGCACGTTCTGCACCAGCACGTTCGGCTTGCCCGGCAGATACTGCCCGAGAAAAGGCGCGATGAAGCGCGACCACAGATCGCCGCCGCCGCCCACGCCGAACGGGCAGAGGATTGTCACGGTCTTCTTCTCGAAGCTGACCGCAGCGCGCGCGCCGGTCGCGGGCAGGGCGGTCGCCGCGCTCGCGGCGGTTGCCCCTGATATAAAGCGTCTGCGATCCATGGCGTGCCTCCGGGC
>CAISJZ010000044.1 GCA_903885755.1 uncultured Hyphomicrobiales bacterium
CGCGTTCCGATCACGCGTTACCGGCGTCTATCTCTCGATCATCACGCAGGCGATGACCTACGCCCTGCAACTCGCCTTCTTCCGCAATGACATGGGATTTGGCGGCAATAACGGCCTGACCGATTTCAAGGACATTCTTGGCTTCAACGTGCAGGCCGACGCCACGCGCGTGACGCTGTTCTCGCTTTCCGCGCTGGCGTTGATCGCGGGCTATCTGATCGCGCGCGCCGTCGTCGTATCCAAGTTTGGCAAGGTCGTCATCGCCATCCGGGACGCTGAATCGCGGGTGCGGTTTCTGGGATATCGGGTCGAGACCTACAAGCTCGTCGTGTTCACCCTGTCGGCCATGATGGCCGGGGTCGCCGGCGCGCTCTATGTCCCGCAGGTCGGCATCATCAACCCCGGCGAATTCTCGCCGGCCAATTCAATCGAGGCTGTGATCTGGGTGTCGGTCGGCGGCCGCGGCACGCTGGTTGGCGCGGCGCTGGGCGCGCTCATCGTCAATTTCGCCAAGACATGGTTCACCGGCGTCCTTCCGGAGTTCTGGCTGTTCGCGCTTGGCCTGCTCTTCATCGTGGTCACGGTCTTCATGCCCAAGGGCATTCTCGGGCTGGCGTCGAAGTTCACCCGCGCCCGGCAATCGCCGCCGGTGGAGATCAAGTCCGAATCCGTCGCGGGCACTGAGGTCAAGTCATGAGCGTCGCTGGCGACAATCCCATCCTGACCTCTTCATTGCTTTATCTCGATGGCGTCAGCGTCAGCTTCGACGGCTACAAGGCCTTGCGCGGCCTTTCGCTGGTGCTGGAGCCCGGTGAAATGCGCGCGATCATCGGGCCAAACGGCGCCGGCAAGACGACCATGATGGATATCATCACCGGCAAAACGCGCGCCGATTCCGGAGATATTTATTTCGGCGGCTCGCAGGATCTCTCGCGGCTCGACGAGGCGACCATCGCCGAACTCGGCATCGGGCGAAAATTCCAGAAGCCGACGGTTTTTGAAAGTCATACGGTGAACGACAATATTCTTCTCGCGTTGAAGGCGCCCCGCTTCGCGTTCAAGACTCTGTTCGGCAAGCCGCCGGTCGCCGAGCGTGAGCGCATCGATCGCATTCTGGAAACCACGCGCCTAACGGATCATCGCGATCGCCTCGCGGCGGATCTCTCTCATGGCCAGAAACAATGGCTTGAGATCGGCATGTTGCTGGCGCAGGATCCCAAGTTGCTTCTCGTGGACGAACCGGTCGCGGGCATGACCGACGCGGAGACCGCTCAGACCGCCATCCTGCTGCGCGAAATCGCCAGGGACCATTCGGTCGTCGTCGTCGAACACGACATGACTTTCGTGCGCGAACTTGGCGTCAAGGTGACCGTGCTGCACGAAGGCTCGGTTCTGGCGGAAGGTCCATTGGACGTTGTCAGCGCGGACCCCCGCGTCATCGAAGTTTATCTCGGGCGCTAACATGCTGAATGTTGAAACCATCGATCTCTTCTACGGCGCGGCGCAGGCGCTGCGGGGCGTCTCGCTGGCCGCGACGCCGGGCAAGGTGACCTGCGTTCTTGGCCGCAATGGCGTTGGAAAGACATCCCTCATGCGCGCCATCATCGGGCATCAGGCGATCCGCGCCGGACGGATCGAATGGCGCGGCGAGGACGTGGCCAGATTGCCCGCGCACTCACGCGCGGCGCGCGGCATCGCCTATGTACCGCAAGGCCGGGAGATTTTTCCGCTGCTGACGGTCAAGGAGAATCTCGAAACCGGTTACGCGCCAGTCGCGCGCAAGGATCGCTACGTTCCCGATGAAATCTACGACCTGTTCCCGGTTCTCAAGGACATGCTGTGGCGGCGCGGCGGCGATCTCTCCGGCGGACAGCAACAACAGCTTGCCATCGGGCGAGCGCTGGTGACGCGTCCGAATCTGCTCGTGCTCGACGAACCAACCGAAGGCATCCAGCCCTCGATCATCAAGGACATCGGCCGCGCGATCGACTATCTCAGAGGCAAGGGAGACATGGCGATCGTGCTGGTGGAGCAATATTTCGAATTCGCCCGCGATCTCGCCGA
>CAISJZ010000045.1 GCA_903885755.1 uncultured Hyphomicrobiales bacterium
AAGAGAAACAACTCTATGTTCGTTCATGGCGTAACGCTCCTTCGGGAGGTTCGGGTGGCTTCAGCACCAACCCCGTTACGCCGCCTTCCTCACCCCGTCACCCAGTTTCCAGCATAGCTCCGAATATCGATGGGATCGATCCATGCGATCGTGCGTGTCTTTCGGCGCAATGATTCCAGGCGTTCCCTCAGCGCGACGATTTCGCTGTCTTCGGCATGACGGGCCTCGGCGTCGGCGAGCGCCGCTTCGGCTTCTTCGACGTCCGCGGGGCGAGGACGCTTGAGCGCGATGCGCCGCGACATGGAGTTGCGCATGGTGCGCGTGACCGACAGGTTAGAAGGCGAACCAGACACGGAATAGCCGGCGCGGCGAACGCCGTCGCTTTCGGTGGTAGAGAGCTTGCGTCGTTCGAGGTCGGGCAGTTCGAGATCCTCAAGGAAGAATTCGAGAAATTCCTCCGCCGACAGCGCGACCTTGTATTCGTCCTCGCTTTTGCCTTCGCCCGCGCCTGAACCCGCGCCGCCGCGGCCCGAGCCTGGCGGACGTGGCAACCGATCGCCCTCGATAAATTCTCGATTGCCGGGGAAGATCGGATGCCGGAACCCGTCATTGCCGAGATGGAACGAAGGCTCGTCGATCCCATCGGCGGGAATGACGACCACGCCCGCCTCATCAACTTCGCGAATGCCGCGACTGGCGCTCGCCTTGCGAACGGCGTCGCGCACGATTTTCCGGGCTCGACGCAGAAACCGCTGCCTGTTGGGCAGATTCTTGCCGCTTGGATTAAGCCGCCGGTCGATGATGTTCATCGGGACCCCTGGCCGTCAGGCCGATTGCTTTACCCGCATGTACCACTCCACGAGACGACGAACCTGGCGCTCGGTATAGCCGCGCGAGATCATGCGCTCCACGAAGTCTGCGTGTTTCTTCTCGGTGTCGCTGTCGCGCTTCGAGCCAAAGCTGATGACCGGAAGCAGGTCCTCGACCTGGCTGAACATGCGCTTCTCGATAACCTCGCGGATTTTTTCGTAACTGGTCCACGACGGATTCTTGCCGCTGTTCTGCGCTCGCGCGCGAAGGCAGAACTTGACGACTTCGTTGCGAAAATCCTTCGGGTTGGCAATTCCCGCAGCCTTCTCGACCTTGGTGAGTTCCTGATTGAGCAATTCTCGGTCCAGCAATTGCCCCGTGTCCGGGTCCTTGAAGTCAACGTCCTCGATCCATGCGTCGGCGTAATTGACGTAGCGATCAAAGAGGTTCTGGCCATAGTCGTGATAGGATTCAAGATAGGCCTTCTGGATTTCGTGTCCGATGAATTCGGCGTAGCGCGGCGCGAGTTCAGCCTTGATGAACTCGATGTAGCGCTTCTCGATTTCCGGCCCCGGCTGTTCGCGGCGGATCGCCTGTTCCAGCACATACATGAGATGCACGGGATCGGCGCCGATCTCGGTTGGATCGAAGTTGAAGGTCGACGCCAGAATCTTGAAGGCGAAGCGGGTGGAAACACCGTCCATGCCTTCGTCCTGTCCGGCGGCGTCCTTGTATTCCTGCAGGCTTTTCGCCTTGGGGTCCGTCTCGCGCAGGCTTTCGCCGTCATAGACGCGCATCTTCGAGAACAGGCCGGAGTTCTCGTGCTCGCGCATGCGCGACATGACGGAAAAACGCGCCAGCATTTCCAGCGTGGCGGGCGCGCAGGGCGCGGCGGCGAGTTCCGAATGCTGGATCAGCTTTTCATAGATCAACCTGGTCTGCCCCCTGAAAAGTGATCCTCCCTGAAGTATGGCTTTTGGGCCAGTTGGAGGACTGCGAAATGGCAAGGAAAAGGCACAAGGCCGAAGAGATCGTCATGAAGCTTCGGCAGGTTGAGGTACTGACGGCGCAGG
>CAISJZ010000046.1 GCA_903885755.1 uncultured Hyphomicrobiales bacterium
ATCAGCCCGTCCATGTCCGCGAGGAGTTTGCCGATATCCACCGATCTGGGTTCAAGCGGCTGTCGCCTCGCGAAGGCGAGGAGTTGCCGCGTCAACTGCGAACCGCGCTCCGCGGCGGTTTCGATCATCTCCGCCAGAAGCCGCAGGCGTTGATCGCCGGTCAGGTTGTTGGCGATCTCCTCGGCGTTGCCCAGAATGACCGTCAGCAGGTTGTTGAAGTCGTGCGCGACGCCGCCCGTCAACTGGCCGATGGCCTCGAGCTTTTGCGACTGCTTGAACCGGGCGTCCAACTCGCGGCGTTCGGTGACGTCCATGATGCCGCCAATCATCCTGATTGGCTTGCCCTTCTCGTCGCGAATAACGAATCCGCGAACGACGACATGGGCAAGGCTCCCGTCCGCCCGGAAAACGCGACATTCGTTGGTCCAACGTTCCGCGCCGTCCCTGATTTGCGTTTCGTGAGAGGGAACGACGCGGTTCGCGTCATCCGGGTGGATGCGGCTCAGCCAATGCTCGATGCCGGATTCGAATTCGGCGGGTTCGTAACCGAACAGTTGCTTGAGCTTGTCGTTCCACCAGACTTTTCCCGTTTCGACATTCCGATCGAAAATGAGATCGTCGGTGGCTTGCGCGAAGAGCCGAAAGCGCTCTTCATCCAGTTTCAGGGCGGCTTCGGCCTGTTTGCGCGCCGTGATGTCCTCGCTGAAAACTGTGATGCCGCCGATTCCATCGTGGGGATGATGCCAAGGCATGACTTCCCGCGCCAGCCACTGGATTGAGCCATCGGCCCTTTGATAGAGATCTTCGTCGAGGCGAATGGTCTCCCCCTTGAGCGCCCGCCGATTTATGGCTTTCCAGCGCTCGGGAAGATCCGGCAGGAGTTCGTAGTGGGGCCGTCCAATGATATCGCCCTCGAGACGATAGTCTTTTTTCCAGCGCTCGCTCGCGGCGATATAACACATGCCCTTGTCGAACATCGCGATGGCTGCTGGCGCCTGATCGACAAAAAGCCGCAGATCGCTTTCGCTTTGCCTGAAGGCCTCGACGCGCGCGGCTTCGGTTCGCGCCATTCGAACCAGCTCGGCCATGGCGACAATGATCGCGCCGCTGAACAGAAAGGCGACAAGCCCAAGCACGTCCGCCGGGCCAGCGATCGGCGCGATGAAGACATGCGCGAGCAGGGCGCTCAGCGCGATCGCGAGAACGCCCCCGTAAGTCCCGCCAAGCAGGGCGGCGATCGCCACCGCTGGAAACAGTGTCACGTAGACAAGTCGCGTTTCCAGTCCGCTCAGAAGAGCGATGCGTAGCGCGACGGCAATCAGAACAATCGTCGCGGCGGTCGCCATTCGCCATGGCGTGGGCCATGCGTTGAACGCGCCCAGCGAATCAAGCAAAAAATGCCGCGCCGCGCTATTAGCGCGTGAGTCCGGGCCCTCATCGTTGTTGTCCTTGGACATCGCTTCATCCCGGCCCAGACGGCGTCCATGATATTATAGCATGATCAATCATAGCGTGGGCTTGACCCGCGGGGAAGGCGCAAGAGCGCTCGAAAATGCCCATGGGACAAGTGTTTGAACGCGCGATTACTCCAGCATTAATCGGTTGAATACGATGAATCGCTATGGCTTGTCGCTGAAACGGGCTATATTGGCCCTTGCTTCGCGATCGATTGGTTGAAGATGAAACCGAGAGTTTATGTCGTCGAGGATAATGGTTCGGTGCGCGCCGTTCTGGCGATGATGCTTGACAGTTGCGGCTATCAATTCGAAGGCGACGAAGACGGTCGCAAGCTGCTTGATCGCGACACCTATCTCGATCTTGCCTGCATCATCATGGACGTGAATTTGCCGGGCGAGAGCGGCCTTCAGATTCTCGCGAAGCTGCGTCAGAAATTCGTGCGCACGCCAGTGCTGATCGCCACGGCGCAAGTCTCGGAAAATCTGAAACGCGAGGCCGATGGTCTCGATGTGACCGGGTTTCTGGAGAAACCATTTCGCCGTGGAGAACTGAAGGAAGCCATCGGCAGATGCGTCGACGGCGCCTGGACCTGACGATTTGAATCGTGGGTCCCGCCGGATGGACGCCCGCGAACACCATTCGCATCGCGGGCGTCGTTTCGTTGCTCAACCGCCGTAAAACACATTGTCGCCAAGATCCTTCATTTCGAGGATGGCGGCGTCGGGACGTCCGGCGGGCGGCTTCATCAGATGGGCTTCGGTGACTTCTGCGACGACGATGTGGTGGTCGCCTTGTTCCACGATCGTCGTTACCTCGCATTCGAGCGCTCCCGGCGCGTCCGACAGGATCGGCGCGCCATTGTCGCCCTTGCGATAGGCCTGTCCGCTGATTTTGCCATCGCTGACATCCGCGGGACGAAAGAACGTGAAGGCGAGACCCTTCTGGTCCTTGCCGAGCATGTTAAGCGCGAATTTGCCGGCGCTTTTGAGAACCTTGTAGGCGCCGGAATCGGTCTTGACGCCAACGACGACCAGCGGCGGCCCGAAGGCGGTCTGCGTGACCCAATTGACCGTCGCCGCCGCGATATTGCCGTGGCCATCATCGGCGGTCAGAACATAAATTCCGTAGGGAATCATGCGCAGCACGGTCTTCTTGGCGTCGGCGTTCATTCGTCTCTCCCTTGGTGTCCGGATATCTCGCGCACTGTGCGGAAAATTTTCGGCCGGTTCAAGCGCGCCGCTGTCAGTCCGCCAATTTGGCGTGACCCACAAGTGTCTGTGTCGTCAAGTCGAACAGCCTGTCGAGAAAATTGACCCGGAACGTGCCGGGGCCGCCCCCCGGCGACGCGGCCAGTTCGCCTGCCACGCCGAAGACGGCGCTCGCGGCGACGCAGGCGGCGAAGGGATCATTCGTGATGGCGAGGAAGGCGCCGACGGCGCCGCTCAGCGCGCAGCCCATGGCGGTTACGCGCGCCATGACCGGAGCGCCGTTCGCGATCCCGACGACGCGCGTTCCATCGGTCACAAGATCGACGGTCCCGGTGGTCAGAACAATGCAGGCGTAGGCGCGCGCGAGCGCCATAGCCGGGTTCCGCGCGGCTTCCGGGTCGTGCGCCGCGTCAACGCCGCGCGGCTCCGCGGCTTCGGCGGACACACCCGACAGTCTCGCCAGCGCCATGACTTCGGAAGCGTTGCCGCGGATGGCGGCAGGCCGAAGTCGGAGCAGGCCGGCCGCGGTCTCGCCGCGAAACCGCGTGGCGCCGACGCCGACGGGGTCGAGGACCCACGGCTTGCGGTGGCGTCCAGCCGCCGCGGCGACGGCTTGCAGACTTTCAACGCGATCACGCGACAGCGTGCCCATGTTGCAGACGACGCCATGGGCGCGCGCGGCGAACTCGTCGGCTTCCTCGGGCGCCGAGGACATCGCCGGCGAGGCGCCCAGCGCGTGCAACGCGTTGGCGACAAGGTCCATGGATACGAAATTGGTGACGCACTGAACGATGGGTCGCCTGTCGCGCAAGGTCGCGAGGAGGGCGCCCGAGGACCTGACGAGATTTCCGGCTTGCGATGACATCACGCCTCCAGCCGTCGGCAAGGAAGGCGGCGGCCCGGCCTTATATCACCGGAAGCGGTCGGGCCGCGATCTCAGGCCTCGGCCATCTGGTTGGTCATGGTGAGGTAGGCGCGGCCCCAGCAATGGGCCATGTGCTCGGAGATCGACACGGCCTTGCTCCGGATTGGCTCGGGCAGCGATGCTTCCGCTGCGGGAACCCAAAGCGCCTTCCAGCGGTCGAAATGCGCCTGCGTCATTTTCAGCTTGAGATGCGGCGGAAAGGGCGCCGCCTGATAACGCTGCGTTCCGATGAGCGCGCCGGACCAGAAATCGTCCATGGTCGACAGATGCTTGTCCCAGTCCTTGATCCACTCGTTGAAAACCGGACCTAGCAGATCGTCGGCGCGGGCAGCGTCGTAGAAACGCCTGACGCATGAGCGGATGGTGGATTCGAGCTGGTCGATGTCTTCGGTCATGGCGGTCTCCACACGCATCCTTTCCCGACGCGTGGTGGTCCGGCCAATGATCTGGATCAATTCGCGTTCTGGCGCCGCCGCGCCTGGACAGGTTACAATACCACCCCGACGTCACCTTCATGCCCTTAAGTCAGTTTTAGTAAATACAATTTGAATAAAATGTCATGACAACTGGAATTTAAATTCTTTTTGATCAGCTTACAACTTAAAATCAATCGTAGAAACCACAAATTGGCTTCACGAATTGCTACGGTCAACCTTCATTAGGCAGAACCTGTCAACATTCATCGGGGCTCTTTCGTTCGAAAGCCCCGGAGGAGCCTTGCCAGTGATTGGCCGTACGTTCTTTTCACGCATCCTCGCGGTCGCCGTCGCGCTGATGATTGGCGCCGCGGCGGCGATCGGACTGACCCTGGTCAAGCTGCGAAACGATGCGATTGATCAGGCGAAGGAGGGTGCTGGAAATGTCGCCACGGTGTTGGCGCGCCAGACATCCTATGCCGCGCAAACAATAGACCTGATGCTCGAGGAAATCAGCGCCCGCATCGCCGATCAGGCGTCGCGGAAGTCCGAGGATTTCACAGCGTTGCTGGGTCGGCGCGACATGCATGACTATCTTGTCGCTCGCCTTGCGAAAATCCCGCAGGCGGACGTCATCACGATCGTTGATCGAAACGGAATTCTGGTGGCGTCGACCCGGGATTTTCCGGCACCGCGGGTCGATATCTCCGATCGCGACCACTTTCAGCATTTCGCGTCGACGTCTGATTCCTCGGTGTTCCTCGCCGAGCCGGTGTTCAGCCGTGTCACCGGGACGTGGACAATGTTTTTCGCGCGCCGCCTGGAGGCGACCGACGGGACATTCCTGGGCGAGGCGCTGATTGGCGCGCGCCCGGCGCAGTTCATGCCGCTGTATGACGCTATTGGCTCTATCCCCGGCGCCTCGGCTCTTCTGTTGCGCCGGGATGGCACTGTCTATCTGCGGCACCCGGATCAGGTCGAACGCGCGGGCGAAAAACTGCCGAAAAGCATCGGGTGGTACTCGGTGGTCGAAGAGGGCGGCGGCTATTTCCGTTCGCCGGGCGTGTTTGACAGCGAGTCCCGTTGGGTCGCGGTGCGTCCGCTTGATCGCTATCCGCTCGTGGTCAACGTCGCGATTTCCGAGAAAAGCGCGCTCATGGTCTGGCGCGATCGCGCGACGATCATCGTGCTCGGCAGCCTCATGGTCGCCTTCGTCTGCGGAATATTGTTGAGGCTTCTGTTTATTGGCTACCGCTCGACGCTCAGGTCCGAGGCGCTGGTGCGCGAGCGCGGGGCGCGGCTCGCGGAAAAATCCCACGAGCTTTCCCAGGCAAATCTTCGGTTCGACACGGCGCTGACGCACATGCGGCAGGGCCTCGCGATGTTCGATCGTGAAGACCAGGTCGTGATCCACAACCGCAGCTACGCCGAGATGTACGGGATCGCGCCGGACCGGATGCCGCCCGGCACGTCGCTGGAAAACATTTTGAGAATGCGGGTCGCCAACGGCATGTACACGGTGGATGGCCCGGATTCCTATCTCAATCGACATTGCGACCATTTCGACGAAAACGCGGCCGAACTCGAACACCTGCGCGATGGCCGATACATCATCGTGACGCACCAGACGATGCCGGATGGCGGCTGGATCACGACTCACGAGGATGTCACCGAGCGACAACGCGCGATTGCGCAGATGTCGCACATGGCCCATCATGACGCGCTGACCAATCTGGCCAATCGATCGCTGTTTCTTGAACGGCTCGACGCGCTCGGGGGGCGCGCCGGGGCGGCCGGTCGCTTCGCCGTCCTGCTGCTCGATCTCGATCAGTTCAAGGCGGTCAACGATTCCTATGGCCATGTCGCGGGCGACGCGTTGCTGTGGGCGGTCGCGGCGCGCATGCAACAATCCAGCGACATGGCGGACGTCATTGCTCGTTTGGGCGGCGACGAATTCGCCATCGCGACCACGCTGGCCGCCGAGGACGACGACAGCGTCGTCGAGAAACTGGCGGATCGCCTGCTTGGAATTATTCGCGAGCCCTATCTCATCGAGGATCGCGAGGTGAAGATCGGCGTCAGCATCGGCATCGCGATTTTTCACGGCGGCGCCGCGGAAGCCACCGAAATCATGCGGTTCGCCGACATGGCGCTTTATCGCGCCAAGGCCGAGGGCAAGAACTGCTATCGCGTGTTCGAACCATCGATGGAGGACGAAGTTCGTTCACGTCGCCATCTCGCGATCGATCTTGACGCGGCCCTGAGCGCGAATGCGCTGGATGTGTATTATCAGCCGGTCGTCGATACCTTGACGCATGAAGCGCGCGGCATGGAGGCGTTGGCGCGCTGGCGACACCCGGTGCGCGGCTTTGTATCGCCGGCCGTCTTCGTGGCTCTCGCGGAGGAATCCGGCCATATCGTCCGTCTTGGCGATTTCGTGCTCGATCGGGCCTGCCGCGACGCGGCTTCTTGGCCATCGAACGTCAAGGTGGCGGTGAACGTGTCGCCGATTCAGATTGCCGCGTGCGATTTCGTCGCCAAGGTGCGTCGCGTGCTCGCCGAAACGGGATTTTCGCCTCGACGGCTCGAACTCGAAATCACCGAGTCCGTTCTGCTCGCCGACAATGATCGCAATCTCGCCGTGTTGCACGAATTGCGCGACCTTGGCGTCGCGATCGTGCTCGACGATTTCGGCACGGGTTTCTCGTCCTTGAGCTATCTCAACAGCTTCCCCTTCGACAAGATCAAGATCGACAAGAGCTTCATCGATGGCCTCGGCGTTCACGCGGGATCCGCCGCGATCGTCTCGGCCACCACCAGCATCGCCCGGGCGATCGAGGCGGTGACGACGGCGGAGGGCGTCGAAACCGAGGAGCAGTCCAGTCTGCTGCGCGCCGCCGCTGTGACGCAATTGCAGGGATATCTCTTCGGCAAGCCACGTCCCGCCGCCGACTGGGAATTTGTCGGCGGCAAGGCGGTCCTGCGCGAGCAGCCCACCGCTTCAGCGATCGCCGCCTGACGGTTTGCGATCACGCGTCCGTGGCGCTACACACGCGTCCTCAATCGGGGAGGACGCATGACCGACGCCGCCATCGTCAGCAACAAGACGCGCCAGTTGGGCAATGTCGGGCGGCTTGCGGTCGCGCAGGCGCTCGGCGGCGCCAACGCCAACGTGGTTTACGCCACCGGCGCGATCATCGGATCGCAACTGGCGCCCAACCCCGGGTTGGTTACCTTTCCCATTTCGATGTTTGTCGTGGGCATGGCGACGGGCACCCTGCCCACTGGCTATATCGCGCGCCGGTATGGGCGCCGCGTCGCCTTCATCGCCGGGACCTGCCTTGGCGTTCTGGCCGGGATGATCGGGCTGGTGGCGGTTCTGCGCGGTTCGTTCAACCTGTTCTGGTTCGCGACCTTCGTGGCCGGGCTCTATTCCGCCGTCGTTCAGTCCTTTCGCTTCGCGGCGACCGACGGCGTCGCTCCCTCGTTTCGGGCCAAGGCCATTTCCTGGGTTATGGTGGGAGGCCTCGTCGGCGGCATCATTGGCCCGCAGATGGTCCAGTGGACCATGAACCTCTGGCTGCCGTATCTCTTCGCCGCCAGCTTCATCGGACAGGCGGCGCTTGCGCTTTTGTCGATGGTCGTTCTGGTGGGCGTCGATATTCCAAGGCCCGCGGCGGTTGATCTGAAGGCCGGCCGTCCGCTACTGGAAATTGTCGTGACGCCCAAATTCGCGATCGCCGCGCTTTGTGGTGTTGTCTCCTACGCGCTCATGAATCTTGTCATGACCTCCGCGCCGCTCGCCATGAAGCTTTGCGGGCTGACCCTGACCGACTCCAATCTCGGCATCCAGTGGCATGTGCTGGCCATGTTCGGACCGAGCTTTTTCACGGGGTCGCTGGTGGCGCGATTCGGCGCGGGGCGCATCGTCGCCGCCGGTCTTGTCCTGACCGCAATGGCGGCGCTCGTCGACCTGTCCGGCCTGACGGTCTGGCATTTCTGGGTGGGCCTCGTCCTTTTGGGCGTTGGCTGGAATTTCGGCTTCGTCGGAGCGTCCGCCATGGTGGTCGAGACCCATCGCCCGGAAGAGCGCAACAAAGTTCAGGCTTTCAACGACTTCCTGATCTTTGGGATCATGGCCCTTGGCTCTTTCTCGTCCGGCCAGTTGCTGACCAGTTTTGGCTGGAACGCGGTCAACGCGGTGGCCTTTCCCCCCATCGTGCTGGCGGCGGCGGCGCTGATCGCGACGGGTCTTTTACGCCGGAGAGCGGTTTGAACCGGAGAACGCGGGCGGGCCGGGTCCTCCGGCCTATCATTTAGTCCAACCTCGCGAGAGGCTTGGCCCTCGCGATTGCGGTTAACAAATCTTTCTGGCATAGGGGCCACGGCTCGGGGCGCGGGGGCTTGATCTTGTTCAGGATCAACGCGGTCGCCACAACAGAGACCATGGAAACAAAAAGGGGCGCACGTTCATGAACGCCATTTGGCTGATCATTCTTGGCGGACTTCTGTCGCTGATCTACGGCGGAGTCACCATTACACAATTGATGGCGGCGGACGCGGGTTCCCCGCGAATGCAGGAGATCGCCGGGGCGATCGCCGAGGGCGCGCAGGCCTATCTCAAGCGCCAGTACACCTGGATCGCCATCGTCGGCGTCGTCATCTTCGCCGCGATCTGGTTCCTGCTGGGATCGCTCGCGGCCATCGGCTTCCTGATCGGCGCGGTCCTGTCGGGCGCGGCGGGCTTCATCGGCATGAACGTCTCGGTTCGCGCCAACGTACGCACGGCTCAGGCGGCCTCCCGCTCGCTTGCGGAGGGCCTTGATATTTCGTTCCGCTCGGGCGCCGTCACGGGCATGCTGGTCGCCGGTCTCGCCCTGCTCGGCGTCTCCGTCTATTACGCCATTTTGACCATCGGCATGGGCTTCAAGCCATCCGACCGCGACGTGGTCGACGCGCTCGTGGCGCTCGGCTTTGGCGCTTCGCTGATCTCGATCTTCGCGCGTCTGGGCGGCGGCATCTTCACGAAGGGCGCCGACGTTGGCGCCGACCTCGTCGGCAAGGTCGAGGCCGGCATCCCGGAAGATGACCCGCGCAACCCGGCCACGATCGCCGACAACGTTGGCGACAACGTCGGCGACTGCGCCGGCATGGCGGCCGACCTGTTCGAGACCTATGCGGTGACGATCGTCGCCACCATGGTTCTGGCTTCCATCTTTTTCGCCAAGGACGCCGGTCTGCTGGCGAGCGCGATGATGTATCCACTGGCCATCTGCGCCACTTGCATCGTCACCTCGATCATCGGCTGCTACTTCGTCAAGCTCGGCGCCAACGGCTCGATCATGGGCGCTCTGTACAAGGGTCTGTTCTGGGCCGGCGGCCTGTCGATCGTTGGCCTCGCCATCGCGACCCATTTCATCATCGGCTGGGGCGCCTTCGGAACGACGACGGCGGGCACGGCGGTGACCGGCATCAGCCTGTTCTACTGCGGCCTTTGCGGGCTGGTGGTGACCGGTCTGATCGTCTGGATCACCGAATACTACACCGGAACGGGCAAGCGCCCGGTCGTGTCGATCGCCCAGGCGTCGGTCACGGGCCATGGCACCAACGTCATTCAGGGTCTGGCCGTTTCGCTTGAATCGACCGCCTTGCCGGCTCTGGTGATCGTCGGCGGCATCATCTCGACCTACCAGCTCGCCGGCCTCTACGGCACGGCGATCGCGGTGACAACGATGCTCGGTCTGGCCGGCATCATCGTGGCGCTCGACGCCTTCGGCCCGGTCACCGACAACGCCGGCGGCATCGCCGAAATGGCGGGCCTGCCCAAGGAAGTCCGTCACGCGACGGACGCTCTCGACGCGGTTGGCAACACGACCAAAGCCATCACCAAGGGCTATGCGATCGGTTCGGCGGGCCTCGGCGCGCTGGTGCTGTTCGCCGCCTACACCAACGATCTGCAGGCCTTCATCGATCAGGGTCGTCCCTACTTCAAGGGCATCGGCAAGGTCTCCTTCGACCTTTCCAACCCCTACGTCGTCGCCGGACTGATTTTCGGCGGTCTGATCCCCTACCTGTTCGGCGGCATCGCCATGACCGCCGTCGGCCGCGCCGCCGGTTCGGTCGTGG
>CAISJZ010000047.1 GCA_903885755.1 uncultured Hyphomicrobiales bacterium
CCTGCGCCGTCAGTACCTCAACCTGCCGAAGCTTCATGACGATCTCTTCGGCCTTGTGCCTTTTCCTTGCCATTTCGCAGTCCTCCAACTGGCCCAAAAGCCATACTTCAGGGAGGATCACTTTTCAGGGGGCAGACCAGCCTGCGGTCGATCTGCGCCGGGGTCGATTCCCACGCGCATGTGTTCCGCCGCGGCTACCGGCTCGCGCCGGGGCGGCGCTATTCGCCGACAACCGACGCCACCATCGACGACTATCTCGCCGCGCTCGACGCGCACGGCCTGTCGCATGGCGTGCTGGTACAACCGAGCTTTTATGGCTTCGACAACGAATGCCTGATCGACGCCCTGCAACGGGGCGGGGCGCGGCTGCGCGGCGTCGCCGTCACGCCGCCGGATATCGCCGCCCATGAATTGTGGAGCCTCGACGCTCTGGGCGTCACCGGCGTGCGGCTCAATCTCGTGGGGGCGGAGATCCCCCGCTTCGACATGGAGCCGTGGCCGAGTTTTCTGCACCGGGTGGCCGATCTCGACTGGCATGTGGAGGTGCAATGCCCGGCGGCGGCGCTGCCGCGGGTTCTGCCGGCGATGATGGCGGCGCGGGTCGAGCTGGTTATCGATCATTTCGGCCTGCCGGACCCGCGTCTGGGCGTCGACGATCCGGCCTTTCAGGCGTTTCTGGCGCAGGGGCGGCGGCGGCGCATATGGGTCAAGATTTCCGCGCCCTACCGGGCCGGCGGCATGGACGTCGCCCGCGCGGCCTATCCCCTGCTGCGCGACGCCTTCGGCCTGACGCGGCTGATCTGGGGCAGCGACTGGCCGCACACCAATTTCGAGGACAGCCAGTCCTACGCGGCCAACCGGGCCGCGCTGGAGGAGATTGTCCCCAGCGCCGCCGAGCGGGCGGTCATTCTTATCGACAATCCGTGGTCGCTGTTCCGTTTTACGGGCTGATCGAGCGCGCGGGTGACGGATGGGCCCGCCTTCGCTATACGGGGGCCATGATCGATTACATCCTCGTCTTCATCGGCGCCGGCATCGGCGGATCGCTGCGCCTTGGCGTCAACACGACCTGCGCGCGCTTTTGCGGGGTCGAGTTTCCCTGGGGCACGCTGGCCATCAACATCCTGGGCTCGACCGTCATGGGCGTCGCCGCCGCCTGGTTCGCCCTGAAGGCGAGCGAACCGTGGAGCCAGCAGGCGCGTCTGTTCGCCACGACCGGCATTCTCGGCGGGTTCACGACCTTCTCGGCCTATTCGCTCGACGCGGTGGCGCTGTGGGAGCGCGGCGCATACGGATCGGCGGTGTTCTACACCGTTGGCTCCGTCGTCTTCGCCATCATCGGCCTCGTGATTGGCCTCGCCATTGTCAGGGCGTCGGCATGAGCGCCGCGGCGCAAGGCGTCCAGACCGTCGCGGTCAGCGAGGATGAAGATGGGATGCGCCTCGACCGCTGGTTCAAGCGGCGCTTTCCCGAACTCTCGCTCTCCCATCTCAACAAGATCACCCGCAAGGGCGAGGTGCGCGTCGATGGCAAGCGCGCCGACACCTCGACCCGGCTCGCCACGGCGCAGATGGTGCGCGTGCCGCCGCTGAATTTCGAGCCGAAGGCGCCCGCCGTCGTGCGCGCCGCGCCCTCGGAGAAGGACGCGCGCGCCATCCGCGATATGATTATCTATGAAGACAAATGGCTCATGGCGCTCAACAAGCCGCATGGGCTGGCGGTGCAGGGCGGCTCGGGCACCACCCATCACATCGACGGGATGCTGGCCTCGCTGATTGACGCCAAGGGCGAACAGCCGCGCCTCGTGCATCGGCTCGATCGCGACACGAGCGGCGTGCTGCTGATCGCCAAGACGCGCAAGATGGCCGCCGACCTCGGCGAAATCTTCCGCTCGCGGCAGGCGCGCAAAATCTACTGGTCCGTTGTCGAGGGCGTGCCGCATCCCATGCAGGGGCGCATCTCGCTGTTTCTCGCCAAGGGGCCGGGCATGGGCGACGATCGCTCCGGCAAGACGCAAGGCGAGCGGCGCGACCCCGAGAAGATGCGCATCGCCAAGCATGGCGAGGAGGACGCGCGTCACTCCGTCACCTTCTACGCCGTCGTCGACAAGGTGGCGCCGCGGCTGGCGTGGCTGTCGATGAAGCCGATCACCGGGCGCACGCACCAGTTGCGCGCGCACGCCGAGGCGATTGGCCATCCCATCATCGGCGACCCCAAATACATGGGCAAAATGGCGGCCAACGATCCGCGCCGCACCGATCCGCTGCGCGCGGTGCCGGCGGAGATCGAACGCAAGCTGCATCTGGTCGCGCGCCGGCTCGTGCTGCCGCATCCCAAGGGCGGCACGCTCGATGTCACCGCGCCCCTGCCGCCGCACATGCAAAAAACGTTCGACCTTTTCGGCTTCGACGTGAAGCAGTACGACCCGATCGAGGACGCGCCGGAGTAGGGCGCTGGAGGACACATGAGCGAGACTGTTTCGCGGCTGCCGCCGATTTCCGAAGACGACTATACGCAGGCGCAGAAGGACGCGGCGGCGGATTTCAGGGCGACGCGCAATGTCGGCTTTTCCGGCCCATGGCATGTGTTCATCCGCAGTCCCGAACTGCTGACCCACGCCCAGCGCATGGGCGAATATCTGCGCTATCGCTGTTCGCTGTCGGGCCGGTTGAGCGAACTCGTCATCCTGATGATCGCGCGCGAATGGACGCAGGATTTCGAGTTCGGCGCGCATCGCCCCAACGCGCTGAAGGCGGGCGTCAGCGAAGCGACCATCGCCGCCATCCGCGAGGGCCGGCGCCCCGACGGATTGAAC
>CAISJZ010000048.1 GCA_903885755.1 uncultured Hyphomicrobiales bacterium
GCGCGTGGTGATGGTGTTGACCGCGCTCAAGGGCGCCGCCGCGTTCTGCTCTGGCGTGGTTATCGCGCCGGACGTGGTTCTGACCGCCGCACACTGCGTCAGCGGCGTTGGCAATACCGTCGTGCATTATCGCGATGCTGGGCGGCCACTCACACTGCCGCTCGCCGCGATCGCCGTGCATCCGGACTACCGCGCCAACGCCATCGCCACGCGCCAGCGCTCCATCGATCTCGCTCTGGTTCGCCTGCGATCGCCGTTGCCAGGCCGCTTCATTGCGGCGCCGCTGGACACGGCGGCGGACGTCGCCATCGGCGAGCGCTTCCGCGTCGCGGGCTTTGGCCTGGCGCGCGAGGGCGTCGGCGCCAGCGCTGGCGTCTTCCGCTGGGGCGTCATCGCGGCGCGGGCGCCGCTGTCCACCGTCCTGCTCTGGGCCGAGGATCCCGACCACGGCGGGCTTGGCGCCTGCACGGGAGATTCCGGCGGCCCGGTCTTTTCCGAAAGCGGCGACCGCGTTGTCGCGATCACCGCCTGGACCACGGGCAATGGTCACGGCCATTGCGGCGGGCTGACGCAGGGCGCGCTCGTCGCGCCGCAACGCGGCTGGATCGACGCGACCATGGCCGCCTGGAAGGCGCGATAAAATTCGCGCCCTCCATTCAGGCCCGTCAGGTCGTGCCGAACTTCAGCAGCTTGATCGCCTCGAAGTCCTGCATGCCGCCGCCGACGCGCTTGGTTGTATAGAAGAGCACGTAGGGCTTGGCGGAATAGGGATCGCGCAGCACGCGGATGCCACGACGATCAACGACGAGATAGCCGCGATTGAAATCGCCGAAGGCGAGCGGAAACGAATCCACCGCGATGTCCGGCATGTCCTCGGCCTCAACGACGGGAAAGTTCAACAGCGTGGCGGGCGCGCCAAGGCTGGCAGGCGGCTCCCACAGATATTCGCCCGTCGTCGTCTTGAACATGCGAACGCGCGACTGCGTCTTGCGGTTCATCACGAAGCGCGCGTTCTGGCGATAGCCTGCCCGCAGCGCGTAGATGAGCTGGAACAGAATGTCCGAGGGCGAGGTCGCCGGGAAGTCGCCGGACACGCCGGTGTCGATGTAGCCGCTATTGCCCCACGACCAGGAGGCGTCGGCGATCTTGGGATAGGCGAGAAAACCCTTCGGCTTGTTGACGCCATCGCCATTGACGAAGGCGGCGCCTTCCTGTTCGGCGAAAACGGTGTCGATTTCGCCGGCGATCCACTGCTCGATATCGACGACGGAATCATCCAGCAGCGACTGCGTCGCGGCGGGCATGGCGTAAAGCTCCATCGCCGGAAACGTCATGTCGACGATCTGCTGATTGCCGCTCTGCGGCCGCGCGTCGGTCTCGGCGACCCAGCCGGCGGCCGGCCCCGTCCTGGAATACGCCCGGCGATAGGTCGCGGTCGAAATCTCGCGCACAGATGCGATTGAACGAATCGGCGAGATGTGGGCGATGCGCTCCATGATCTCGGTTTCCGCCGGGATCGGCACGAGATAGCCGCCGTCCGGCCCCGAGCCTTCCGACATCGCTTTTTCCTCGAGCGACTTGAGGCCGGCGCTGTCGCCACTTCTCATATACGAACGAAAAGCCGCCTTGTGCTCGTTGGCGCTGGCGTCGCCGGCGCTTTTCTCGGAAAGCGCGAGCCGCGGCCGCGCCCGCTCGATGGCCTGGGCGTCGAGACGGCTCTTGGTTTCGTCCAGCGCGCGATCGATGCGCGCCAGCTTTTCCTCGGTGAGAACATCGGCGGAGAGCCGGCCCTCGATCTGCGCGAGTCGCTCGTCGTTGGTTTCGCGAAACGACGCGAAGGCGCGGTGCATGGCGTCGAGATCGACGACTGCCTTTGTTTCCGGCGCGATGGTTTGAACGCTGGATGTCATGAACGGTACCTCATTCAGGTGGACAAAAATCCGCGCCAGCGGGCGGCGGATGGCGAGCCGTCAGGACAATTGGCTTCGACGCTGGACGGCGTCACGCGAAGCCAGACGCGCGCGATCCTCCCGTCGCGGGAAGCGCGTGTGTCGAAAAGGCAACGACAGGATTCAGATATTCGCGGCGATCGGACCGCCAGCGCGACCAGGCGGTCAGCGGCTCGTTGTGCGCGCTGGCGCTTTGGCGCCAGACCCATCGTGTCGTACGCGGCCATGGACCGCGCGCGCGAAGATTTGATGCGCGGATCGGTTCGCCGCGCGGCGAGCGAGCCGGGCGCGATCAGGCCCTCGCGAAATTGTATTGTTATAGAGAAGCGTCGAAATTCAGGGTAGATTCACCCGTAGGCGATCACAACCTTGTCGGGCCACTTGGGGTGATTCACCCACACCCACACCCGCACTCTCGTTCGAAGGCTCGGAACGCGAGCGGAAAAAACTTTCATCGGCCCTGAGCTATCCACGATCAAGTGTCCGCTTGGGGTGGCGATAAGCTGATCGAAGTCAGGCGGGGCCGCGCGGCTGATGTCGTCACCAGATCCAAAGGTAATATTGGTTGGACCATCGACCTCGGGATAACAAAGGACCGTGATGCAAGACGGCGTCGCCCAAATTCGAAGACCGGTGGAAATATCCGACGGGATTTCGGGGACCTGGCCGCCATTCACGTCGGAAATGAAGACAACCGAATTTGGGGGCGCGAATGTGACGGTTTGGGCGCTCACGCCAAGCGCGACGCCGCGCACCCATTCGGCGCCGGTTCGCGTCTTGCCCGCGCCGCGGCCGCCCATGATGACCCATTGCAGCCATTCGCCGCCGTCGGCGGCGCGCGCCGGCGGCAATTGGTCTGGCCGCGCCCAGGTCTCCCAGAGATCGATATAGCCAACGACCTCCGCGTCGCTAAGCGTCTCCACCCATCGCGGAATCCCCTCCTTCGGAATGTGTCGCAACAAGTCGGGCAACCAGATCGGATTTGATCCGGGCCAGGTCGGCGCCAGCGGCGGAAGGGTCGGCGGCGGCGTCCCGGCCATGCGATGATCCACTCCCGCCCTGAATACGTCCGAGTTCGCCCAGCGTCTTCACGAGACTCGCCAGCGTGCGCGCGCGTCGCTCGATGTCCTCCTCCGCGGTGGGCGACGCGAGATCGATTTCCAGCACGCCGAGCAGGCGCGTCGCCTCGCTCTCCACGCGCTTCAGCAAGCGCTGACCGCCGCGCGCCAGCGCGCCGACCTTTACCGTCTTGCGTTTTGGTTTGCCCTTGCGCGGACGCGGCGACAGCCAGCCCCATTCGATGAGGCGCTTGCGCGTTGTATCGGCGGACAAGCCAATCGCCGCGGCGATACCAGAAGCGGTGATCTCGCCGCCGTCATAGCGGCGGCGCAGGTCAGCCAGCGTCGCGGCGTCCGGGTCGGGCCGGCGCTGGAACGGCCGGCCCTTGGCTGGTTCGGCAGAAGCGATGGTCATGCGGCGCCCTTCAACGCAAAGGCCGGCGCGAGGGGCCCGGCCAGGAAATGTGGATGATGGCGTCCGGGGGCGGCGGTTCCGCCCGCAACTCCGGAGACTGCATGAAACCTACGGGATGACCGTCACGATGTCAAGCTAAAATTCCTAATATGATTTTTTTCTGGTTTGCACGATTGATCCGAAGCCCATCCGGTCGGGGCGCCGCTACGGCAGATTCAGACACCCGGCTTAAACCGTTCTTTACCCGCCGCCGCTATCCTTCGTGGCAGTCAGCGCGCGCGCGTTGGCGGGTACGCAATCATTTGCCGTTGGGAGTTTCGCCGTGAAAGCGCTTTTCATGAATTACTGGCGCAACGAATCCGGCGCCACGGCCATCGAATATGGCCTGATCGCGGGCCTTATCGCGGTCGTTGTCATCACGTCGGTCAGGACGGTGGGCACCAAGATGTCCGGCGATTTCTCGAAAGTCGCGGCCAACCTCTGAGATCAGTTCAGGGATTTGAGGGGAGCGTCGGCATCACGCCCGGCGCTCTTTTTTGCGTTTCTGCGCCGCCGCGACGCTGAAGAAACGCCATCCGCCACGCCCGCAGCTTCGGAGACTGCGGGATTCCTGGCCCAACACCGCTCCGGCGTCAAGCAATATTTTCCTATTTATGCGCGCAGGATTCGTCGAGCGAACGAAAACGGCGGCCCCGGAGGCCGCCGTCGCGCATTCAAATCCGAAAAATCAGGCGGCTTTTTTCGAGGGCATCACACCCTTGACCTTGGCCAGACGCCGCTTCAGCGACGACCAGAGCTTGCGCATTTCATCCGCCGCATGGCCCGACGGGTTGAGCTCGCTGACGCCAAAACCATGGCGCGCGGCTTCCTGATAATCGACCCGCGAGGACACCAGCGGCGAGATCAGGCCACCCATCGCCTCGAGCGCCTTGACGCCCTCCTCGACGCGCGAATTCTGCTGCGACGGCGGGCATTGATTGAGCAGGAACACAAAGTCCCGGCGCATGTCGCGCAGGGTCTTGCGCGTCTGTTCCGTCGCCCAGAGATCGAAGGCGTTCGGCCGGGCGGGAATGACATTGAGATCGGCGGCCTTCATGGCGGCGGCCGTCGCCGGCGATTCAGCGCCGGCGGTGTCGATGATGCAAAGCGTCACGCCGCCCTTGGCGAGAGCCGCGAGCGCGGCGGGAAGCTTTCCCGGTGTCACGGATTCGACGGGAATATCGGCCTCGCCGCGCGTCTTCGACCATTTGGTCAGGGACTGCTGGGGATCAAGATCGAAAATGAAAACCCGTTCGCCCGCCTCGTGGGCGGCGACGGCGAGCGATGACGCGATGGTGCTTTTGCCCGATCCGCCCTTTTGAGTCACGAATGCGATTGTCCGCATGATTATTGGCCTCTGTCGTTGATAAGCGAGTTTCAACCCCGAGCACGCGGACGCAACCTGCCCAAACGTTAAGACGTAAAATGATTGATTCGAAAAGAGTCAGCGTCGCGAAAACTTCACGATGTGATCGAAATGGCACAAAAGTTCTGGATTTCCGATACTTTCTTAACTCTCCATTAATTCAGGTTAATGCGAATTAACCTTTGCGCATGGACCACGGCCCGACGCGCGGATAGGATGGCCCCGTCGTTCCAGAACCATCGTCCGGATCCGTCGTGAGCAATCTTTTCGAAGCCGCGGGACTGCAATCGGAAGCGCCGCGGCCGCTCGCCGATCGCTTGCGCCCGAACGCGCTCGCCGAGGTGTTCGGGCAGGCGCATCTGGTCGGCCCCGATGGCGCGCTGACGCGATTGATCGCGGCGGGATCGCTGGGCTCGCTGATTTTCTGGGGCCCCCCTGGCACCGGCAAGACCACGGTGGCGCGTCTGCTGGCGCGCGAGACCAATCTCGTCTTCACCCAGATCTCCGCCATCTTCACCGGCGTCGCCGATCTCAAAAAGGTTTTCGAGGAGGCCCGCGTCCAGCGTTCCATGGGCAAGGGCACGCTTTTGTTCGTCGATGAAATTCATCGCTTCAACCGGGCGCAGCAGGATTCGTTCCTGCCCGTCATGGAGGATGGCACCGTCACGCTGATTGGCGCGACGACGGAGAATCCCTCCTTCGAACTCAACGCCGCGCTGCTGTCGCGCGCCCGCGTGATGACCTTCAAGCCGCTCGACGACGCGGCCATCGAACAGATGCTGGCGCGGGCCGAAACGCTCGAGGGCAAGCAACTGCCGCTCGACGCCGAGGCTCGGGGAACGCTGATCCGCATGGCCGATGGCGATGGTCGCGCCTCGCTGACGCTGGCCGAGGAAATCTGGCGCGCGGCGCGGCCCGGGGAAATGTTCGATTCCGCCGCGCTGGTCGAGATCACGCAACGCCGGGCGCCGATCTACGACAAGTCGCGCGACGGTCATTACAACCTCATCAGCGCGCTGCATAAGAGCGTGCGCGGATCGGACCCCGACGCTGCGCTCTACTATCTCTGCCGGATGCTCGATGGCGGCGAGGACCCGCTGTTCATCGCGCGCCGCGTTACCCGCATGGCGGTCGAGGACATTGGTCTCGCCGATCCACAAGCGCTCGCGGTCGCGCTGGCGGCGAAGGACGCCTATGATTTTCTCGGCTCGCCCGAGGGCGAACTCGCCATCGCGCAGGCGGTCATCTACATGGCGACCGCGCCGAAATCGAACGCCGCCTATGTCGCCTATGGCGCCGCGACAAGACTCGCCAAGGAACATGGTTCGCTGGCGCCGCCAGCGATCATTCTGAACGCGCCGACGAAACTGATGAAGTCGGAGGGCTATGGCGCCGGCTATCGCTATGACCATGACGAGCCCGAGGCCTTTTCGGGCCAGAACTACTGGCCCGACGCGCTCGGCCGCAAAAAACTCTACGATCCCGCCGAGCGCGGCTTTGAACGCGACATCCGCAAGCGCCTCGACTATTGGGAGCGTTTGCGCAAGGAGCGCGGCGAGTGAGCCAGGACAATCGACACATGCCCCCGATTTCACTGGCCGCCCTGACCATTCTCGACGCGGGCCCCGCCGGCCAGATCGGGGCCGCCGCTGACGCGGGCTGGACGAGCGTTGGCCTGCGCCTGAATCCTTTGCTGCCAACCGATATCGCCGTTGTCGGCCATGGGGATCGCGAGGCGGACGTCATCGACCTGATGGCGCGAACCAACATGCGACTGCTGGAAATCGGCGTCTTTCCCATCAAGCCGGATATGAATGTCGCCGCGCTTGAACCGGTGCTGGCCTTCGCCGCCAGGTTCAAGGCGCGCTTTGTCGTCTGCCCCGTGGAAGACCCCGATGAAGCGCGCCGCGTCGAAACCTTCCGGAGGCTCGCCGATCTCTGCGCGCGCCATGACCTCGACGCGCTGGTGGAGTTCAATCCCTACAGCGCCTGCAAAAATTTGAATGCGGCGATGGATGTTCTTCGCGCCGCAAATCGCGTCAATGGCGGGCTTGTCATCGATGCGCTGCATCTGTCACGTTCGGGCGGACATCCCCGCGATCTCGCGATCGTTGATCCAGAATTGTTGAAGCTCGTGCATTTCTGCGACGCGACGGAATTCACCCCGGGAGCGAAATCAATCGACGAACTCCGCAAGGAATCCAGAACCGCGCGTCTCTTGCCCGGCGAAGGCGCCCTGCCCCTGCGCGAATTGCTGGCGGCGCTTCCGGAGAACTGTCCGATCAGCGTCGAGGCGCCGAGCGCCCGGCTGGCGGGGCTTTCGGCGAGCGAGCGCGCGCGGCAGACATTTGTCGCGACGACGAATTTTCTGGCGGGCCGATAAAGGCGCGCAGTTTCTTGTCGAGCGCCGCGACATCGGCGAGTTCGCATTCCCAGATCGTCAGAACCTTCCAGCCCATGTCGTTCAACGCCGCGCGATGCTTTTCATCGCGAGCGAGATTGCGGCCGATCTTGGCGCGCCAGTAATCCACATTGGTTTTGGGCATGCGCGCGCCGCGCCGGCAATCATGCCCGTGCCAGAAACATCCGTGAACGAAGATCGCGAGGCGCCGCCCAACAAAGGCGATGTCCGGCTTGCCCGGCAGATCGGCGCGATGCAGACGATAGCCGCTGGCGATGGGGCGCAGAATGGCGCGCGCCTTCAGTTCCGCCGATGTGTCGCGCGAGGGCACCGCGCGCATGATGGCGGAGCGGTTCATTTTTTTCGCGCAACCCTGTGGCGGGATCGCTCCGCCATCGCGAGCGGCTCAAGAAGATGGCGCGCCAACCAGCGGACAGCCGGCGCGGCGACGCCATCGCCCAGCAGATGGTAGGTCTCGCTGTAGCGCGCGGGGAGTCGATATTCCTCGGGCAGCCCCATCAGCCGCGCCGCCTCGCGGCCCGACAGAAGCCGCGTGCGAATTCGCTCACCCTCGATGACAATAATGAATTGCCGGCTCGAACCGCCGCCCGGCGTTCGCAGACAACCCGCGAAACCATCAAAGCGCGTCTCGGCGCGTTGAACCTTTTGGCCCTTTTCGACGCGGGTGCGGCGATAGATGGCGCCAACCTGTCGTTCGCCGGTCTTTTGCATCGCCGCCACCGCCGCGCGATGGATCGGCGCCATCAGCGACAACAGGCGTTTTGTTTGCGCGCGGTCATGCCAGCGCGTGTCGGCGGGCTCTTCCTCGATGAGGTCGGCGAGCCGCTGATTCCCGGCGGGCGGCGCCGGCAGCGACCACCAAAGCCAGCGATTCTTCAGCATAGGTGGAAGCGACTCGTGAGCGCGCTTCAGGGCCATCGTTGTCCAATTGCCATCGGGCTCGCCGCTGGACAGCGCCTCGGGAACAGCAAGCCCCCGTTTCACCGCGAGGATGAACAACCGCGGCCGCGATTGCGGCACGAACCGCGCGGCGTCGATGACCATGGCGCCGAAATCAAGATCAAGGTCCGCCAGCGCCCGGCACAGCGCGACGAAATCGGCGCCGCCATTCGATGTCAGCGCGCCGACGACGTTTTCCAGCACGACCAACTCCGGCGCGCGGCCATGCGCGGCAAGATCGGCCACGAGATCGCGCAGCCCCCAGAAGGCGCCGGAACGCGCGCCGCCGAGCCCCTTGCCAGCCCCGGCGAGCGACAGGTCCTGACAGGGAAACGATGCCCAGAGCAGATCGGCATGGCCGGGAATGTCGGCCGCGGTCAGGCGATGAATATCGGCGAGACGGAAATCCGCGGCGCCCCAGTTGGCGACATAGCTCGCGCCCTTGCGGGCGTCGATGTCATTGGCCAGCAGGCAGCGCCAGCCCGCGCCAAGCCCCGCCCGCGCCATGCCGCCGCCGGCGAAGAATTCGAGAAAGGTGGGGGCGGTCATGGTCCATGGGTAACATGAGTCGCGCGCTCCCGCGCCGCGCGCGGCCAAAAAGGGGTTTGATAGATTTTCGCCGGTTATGTTTTTTCTTGAAAAATTATCCAATTTCGCGATATTATGGCACATGAAAGCGGTCGTCTATCTCGCTCCGGCCCGCAAGGCGCTGCGCAAGCATCGCAACATGGCCGAGCGCATCATGGCCAAGATCGACGACTACGCCAAAAATCCGGCGGCGTTCGCCAATGCGACCACGGAGTTCCGTGGACGCCCCGACAAACGTTTGAAGATCGGGGACTTCAGGGTTCTGTTCGTCGAAACAGACAACCAGATCATCATCGCGGATATTGGTCCGCGCGGCGACATCTATGAGTGAAAGGTCCGCGGTATGACCGCCAAATTCATCACGACGCCTGGTGGGGAGGATCTCGCGATCCTGCCAGCCTCGGAATACGAGAACCTTCGCGACGCGCTGGCGCTCGACGCCGCCCTGGCCGATCATCGGAGCGGGCGCGACCCTGGCCTGACCGCCGGGGAGATGCGTGCGCTCCTCGCGGCGCCGACGCCTCTGGCGTTCTGGCGCGGCAAGCGCGGCCTGACGCAAGCGGCGCTCGCGAAAGCGGCCGCGACGACCCAACCGCATATCGCCGATCTTGAAAGCGGACGCCGCGGCGGCTCTCTGGAAATCATGGCGCGCATCGCGCGCACTCTGTCCATCCCGGTCGACGAACTCGTCATCGCGGACTGAGACTCGAATCTTCCTGTTTCCAATGACCGCTAGCCCCAACCCGTGCCGTTTCGCACCGACATGGCGCGCGCACGCGGGCATTGTGCCCCGCGTCAACAGGGGAATGGCGATGGGCGCTTATTATCTCATCGGCGTACAACACCAACTGGAGCGCTTCAACGCCGCCGCCGGGCAATGGACCCGTGGCGCCGACGCCAGCGATTTCATCCTTCCGACGATCCTGCTCTATCTCGCCTTCAATTTCATTCCGACGGCGGTGGGCCTTGGCCGCGGTCTCCTGGAGCCGCGCCGGATCGTCTGGCGCAACGCGGCCACTCCGCTGGCGATCGCGGGATTGAGCTTTTTGCCTTTCGAGCCGGGAAAAATGCGCGCGTTTCAGGACCTGCTGGTGTCGCTCGTCATCGTCGGCGGCGTTTTTCTCTGGATTTCCACCATGATCGACGCGTCGACCGGCCCGACGAGGGCGATCGAGGAGGATTGATTCATTCCCTGGGGCGGAAGCAGTCGAGCGTTCCCGCATGGTGAGGAGCGCCCGAAGGGCGCGTCTCGAACCACGAGGGAACGGGAGAGTCGGTCTGAATTCCTCGCCTACGCCCTTCGAGACGGCCGCTTCGCGGCCTCCTCAGGATGAAGGCGAGGAATAGCGTCCTCCGCCACACTCCCCGCCTCTACGCCCTCGGCTTTCTTGGCCGGGGGGCGCCGTTCGGCCAGTCGACGATGCGGTCGACATAGTCGCGCTGGCGGATTTTGCCCTCGATCGCGCCGACCCGGCCGCGGACCGAAATGCCGGCCTCATGCACCGTTTCGGGGCGACCGGAGACCAGCGGGTGCCACCATTTGAGGTCCTTGCCCTCGGCGACAAGCCGATAGCCGCAGGTCGGCGGCAGCCAGGGCAGCGTGCGCACCTGATGGGGGGTCAGCCGGATGCAGTCGGGCACCTTTTCGCGCCGGTTTTTATAATCCTTGCAGGCGCATTTTTCCGCGTCGAACAGCTTGCAGCCGATGTCGGTGTAGTGGATTTCGTTGGTGTCCTCATCGATGAGCTTGACGAGGCAGCAGCGCCCGCAGCCGTCGCACAGGCTCTCCCACTCGCGGGTCGAGAGCTCTTCCAGGGTCTTTTCGCGCCAGAAAGGCGCGGAATCAGCGGATTTTTGGGTTGGTTTTCGCGGCATGGGTCCGGTTCGCCCCGATTTCGCCATTTCAAAGCTGTTCCGTTTTGACACAATCGCGGCGGGCACGGCGCTTGCGGGCGGGATTGCGCGTGTGCGCCCTCGCGCGGGGCTCGTCAAGCGTGTTAACATGACGTTA
>CAISJZ010000049.1 GCA_903885755.1 uncultured Hyphomicrobiales bacterium
CCTGCGCCGTCAGTACCTCAACCTGCCGAAGCTTCATGACGATCTCTTCGGCCTTGTGCCTTTTCCTTGCCATTTCGCAGTCCTCCAACTGGCCCAAAAGCCATACTTCAGGGAGGATCACTTTTCAGGGGGCAGACCAACGCGCCGGGAAAGGCGCGACGCGCCGAAACTCCACCGCGATTCCCCCGTCGAAATGCCTGACCACGCGGGCCGGCGCGCCGCCGACCGTGACCATCGAGCCAAGCGGAGGCCGCGTGTCGATCTTCATCGCCGCGCCGGAAAGCGACACGTCGATCAGCTTGATCACCCGCTCATGTCCGTCCTGTGTGACGAGAATGGATCGCTGATTGCGTGGCGCGATGCGTTCGTGACGACGGTCGTCCGGCAGGCCGAGCGTTTGACGATTGGTGATCCAGGTCAGTTGATCCGCGAGCTTGTCGCGCTTTTGCGCGGAGGCCCGCAGCGCGAGCGCGAAGCCGTTCTCGATGTGCCTGACGACAATTCCCTCGATGCGGCCGAGATCGTCGAGATAGGCGACGACGCGGGCGCCGATGGACGGCTTGATGGGCGCGAAAAACGCGACGCCGCCGGGGGACATATCAACGGTCTGACATTCAAATTCGCGCCGATCCTCCAGCATGTAGCGACCGGAGACGCTAACTCTGACGCGCTGATGGCGGCGAAGATCATCAAACCTCTTGTCGGGCTCATTCGAGCGGCCCGGCGACAACGATGTTGCCCCGCCCATTCCCGCCATGAGTGGCGGGAAGTTTCTCGCCGTTACCACGGGATGTGGCGCCCATACCGCCGTGCAGCCGTTCATCGCACCCGCTCCAGATGATGATCCAGTTCGTTCACCGCGTGATCGCATTGACACGAAGAACGATTTCCATGGGTGAGAGTTGGCCCGGCCCCGTTAACGAGTTCCTGTTTACGCAATGGAAGAAATCAGCAATTCGCGACAAAGTCGGAATATTCTGGTTAACGCCCGGAAAATGACGGAATCGCGGGGCGTCGGGAAAATCGGTTTGCCGTGATTGGAACGAACAGGTCCGGCACAAAATTGCGCCACACACTGTCGCGCCCGTGGGCGCCTTCCGCTTGACCGCGGCGGCGCCAACTTCCACACTCCGCTCGTTAATCCCGTACCCGGGAGTATCCCCATGCGCCACATCCGCTGGCCTGCGACTGTTTCCGGCGCGATTGCCGCGATTTTTATGGTCGCCAGTACGGCCGACGCCGCCGACAAGGTGCTGATTGGCGATGTCGGCGCGGGAAACGCCACCAACTGGCCAGTCTATATCGCCGAGGCCAACGGCTATTTCCGGCAACTCGGCGTCGATGTCGAACTTGTCGGCACGCCTTCAAGCGCCGCCAGCACGCAGCAACTGGCCGCGGGTTCCGTCAATCTCAACACGGGCGGCGTCGCCGATCCCCTTCGCGCGATCGATCAGGGCGCGCCAATCCGCATTGTGCGCATCGTGATCGGCCCCTCGCCCTACGAGGTCTTCGCCGCAAAGGACATCAAGAGTTTCGCCGATCTGCGCAAGAAGACCGTGATGATCGGCGGCGCCAAGGACATCACGCGCGTCTATTTCGAGGACATGGCGAAAGCCAACGGACTTGATCCCGCCGAAACCGATTACGTCTACGCGGGATCGACCGTGGCGCGTTTCGCCGCGCTCACCTCGGGCTCCATCGCCGCGACCATTCTGTTTCCACCCTTTACCTTCAAGGCCGAGGGACAGGGTTACAACAGGCTCGGCGCATCGGCCGACTTCACCAAAAACTTCCCGTTCACGGCGTTCTCCGTGAATCAGGCATGGGCGAAGGCGTACAAGCCGGCGCTGACCAAGTTCCTCGCGGGATTTTCGCGCGGCGTCGACTGGTTCTACGACAAGGCCAATAAACAAGCCGCGGTGGACATGCTGGTCAAGGCGACGAAGTCAGATCCCGCCGATACCGCCGCGGCATATGATTTCTTCAACAGGCTTCATGCCTGGGACCGCGACGGACAGGTCGAGGGCAGCGGCATCGAAAACTTCGCCAAAATTCTGAAGGCTCAGGGCGAGCTGGAGGGATCGACCGATATCGCAAGGTTCATCGATCCGTCTCTGACCGCAAAGTAACGGCGCGCCAGTTGGCGCATGTGCGAATGTCAGGCAGTCATCCAAATCGGGCCGGACGACGTATAGGACACCGTGACCCGCTCTCCCCCCACACCCGCGATCGTCTGGTTTCGCGATGATCTGCGTCTGTCCGACCAGCCGGCGCTTGCCGCGGCATTAGCCTCGGGCTCGCCGGTTCTTTGCGTCTACATTCTGGACGAACTGAGCCCCGGCTTAAGGCCCCTCGGCGGCGCGGCGCGGTGGTGGCTTCATCACACTCTCGAGGCCTTGTCGGTATCGCTGACCAGGATCGGCGGGCGGCTGGATATTCTTCGCGGCGCTGGCGCCGAAGCAATCGAAAATCTGGCGCTTTCGAGCGGCGCGCGCCACGTCTACTGGACACGACGCTATGGCGCGGCGGAAATCGCCGTTGATGGCGATGCAAAGGCGCGGTTGAAGCATGCCGGCGTCGAAGCCGCCAGTTTCAACGGCCAGTTGCTTTTTGAGCCCTGGACGCTCAAGACCGGCGCGGGCGGGTTCTTCCGTGTGTTCACGCCGTTCTGGCGAGCCGCGCGCAATCTGCCGCCGCCGCCGGAGCCGACGGCCGCGCCCCAACGCCTGATCGCGGCGCCTTGGCCGCGGTCTGGTCCGGCGCGGGTCTTGCTCGACGACCTCGACCTCCTTCCCAAAAGCCCCGATTGGGCTGGTGGTCTGCGCTCGACGTGGCGGCCGGGCGAAGCTGGCGCGAAAGAGAAACTCGCCGCTTTCATCGACGAACGCTTGAGCCGCTACGCGCTCGGGCGTGATCGCCCCGATGTCGAGGCGACATCGCTGCTATCGCCGCATTTACGCTTTGGCGAAATATCGCCGCGGCAGGTTCTCGCCGCGGCGCGTCACGCGGACGCCGCCGGTAAGGCCAAGGCCGCCGATGTCGACAAGTTCCTGAGCGAGATTGGCTGGCGCGAATTCGCCTATCATCTGCTTTATCATTCGCCAGATCTCGCGACCCAAAACTTCCAGCCTAAATTCGACGCGTTTCCGTGGCGCTCGCTTGACCCGAGCGAATGGCGCTTGTGGCGTAAGGGCCTCACCGGCTACCCCATCGTCGACGCCGGCATGCGCGAACTCTGGACAACCGGATACATGCACAACCGCGTGCGGATGATCTGCGCGTCCTTTTTAATCAAGGACATGCTCATCGACTGGCGCGAGGGCGAGCGCTGGTTCTGGGATACGCTGTGCGACGCCGACCCGGCCAACAACGCCGCCAGTTGGCAATGGGTGGCGGGCTCCGGCGCCGACGCCGCGCCCTACTACCGGATTTTCAATCCGGTTCTTCAGGGCGAGAAATTCGACGCGAAGGGCGACTATGTCCGCCGTCATGTGCCGGAACTCGCAAATCTCGACGACAGCTTCATCCACAAGCCATGGCTGGCGCCGCCAGATGTTCTGGCCTCGGCGGGCATCGTGCTTGGCCGCGATTATCCCAAACCCATTGTCGATCACGCCACGGCGCGCGACCGGGCGCTCGCCGCGCTGTCAACCTTATCGCCGCGAGCCGAGTGACTGCAGCCGGAAGAACAGGGGATAAGGCAGAAGACGCGCCGCCTTCAGCAGCCAGACCATGCGGCGGGGAAAAGCAATCTCGAAGCCGCCGCATTCAAATCCACGGCATATCCGTCGCGCCGCGTCGTCCACCTCGACCAGAAAAGGCTTTGGGCCCGACGCGCGGTCGCTCAGCGGCGTGCGAACATAGCCGGGGCAGATGATCTGGATCGTGATTCCAAGGCGAGCTAGTGACATTCTGAGCGACTCGCACAGGGCGATCAGCCCGGACTTCGCCATGCAATAGGACGCCGCCGTGGGAAGCCCGGCATAGCCGGCGACCGACGAGACCACCGCGATCTGGCCGCGGCCCCTGCCCTTCATCGCCGGCAGCAGCGGCTCAAGACAATTGAGCGTTCCGTCGGCGTTGAGCGCCATCGTGTGGCGAAAGTTATCGCCGATGAATTCGCCCTTTTCGTTGGGGAAGAAACCGCCGGCGTTGAGCATCGCCAGCGCGACCGGTCCGTCCTCGCGTTGGATTTCAGCAATAAGCGCCGCCATCCCAGTGCGGTCCGTAATATCGCCGGGACGAACGAAAACCTCGCCGCCAAGCGCCGCCGCTTCCGCCTTTAGAGAGTCCAGTTGCTCGACATTGCGCGCGGTCGCCGCGACCCGCCAGCCACGCCGGACCAGTTCGAGCGCGACGGCGCGGCCGATGCCTGAGCTGGCGCCCGTGATCCATGCGATTCCATCCCTCGGGGCGGCTCGATACATCGCCAGACTCCTTGGTTTAACCGATAAATCGCGGTCGGCTTGCGCCGGGGGCCGCCGCCACATAATTTCGCCTTCCATACGAAAGGCTTCCCATGACCATCGACCGCGACGTGATCGGCGCCATCGGGCGCACGCCCCTTATCAGGCTGCGCGCCGCCTCGGAAGCGACGGGCTGTGAAATTCTCGGCAAGGCCGAATTCATGAATCCCGGCGGCTCGGTCAAGGATCGGGCCGCGCTCGCCATCGTCAACGACGCCATCGCGCGGGGCGTCCTGAAACTGGGCGGCGTCATCGTCGAGGGCACGGCGGGCAACACCGGCATTGGCCTCGCGCTGGTCGCCAACGCCATGGGCTTTCGCACGGTGATCGTAATCCCGGATACGCAGTCCCAGGAAAAGAAGGACATGCTGCGATTGCAGGGCGCGGAACTCATCGAGGTTCCCGCCGTGCCCTACTCCAGTCCCAACAATTACGTGAAAGTGTCGGGACGTCTGGCGGAGCGGCTGGCCAGGGAAATTCCCGAGGGCGCGATCTGGGCCAACCAGTTCGACAATGTCGCCAACCGGAAAGGACACATCGAGACGACCGGACCCGAAATCTGGGAACAGACGGGCGGCAAGGTCGACGGCTTTACCTGCGCGGTCGGCACAGGCGGTACGCTGGCCGGCGTCGCCATGGCGCTCAAGGCGAAAAATCCGAAAATCAGGATCGCCATCGCCGATCCCATGGGCGCGGCGCTCTATGCCTGGTATTCACGCGGTGAACTCAAGAGCGAGGGCTCGTCGATCACCGAGGGGATCGGCCAGGGCCGCATCACCGCCAATCTCGTGGACGCGCCGATCGATCTCGCATTTCAGATCACGGATGAGGAGGCCCTGCCGATCTTGTTCGATCTTGCCGAGCACGAGGGGCTGCTGCTGGGCGGTTCGTCGGCGATCAATATCGCGGGCGCCATTCACCTCGCCAAGGCGCTCGGCCCCGGCCATACGATCGCGACAATCCTGTGCGATGGCGGCGTGCGCTACGCCACCAAACTCTACAATCCAGAATTCCTGAAATCGAAAAATTTGCCGGTTCCCGGCTGGATGGAGCGCAAGCCCTCGATCAAGGCCGATTTCGTCTGAAAGCGAGGGGCGTCAGCCAAAGCGCATCAGCGTGAACAGGATCGCGCCGGCAAAAACGAGCATGAACAGGAGCGAGGACGCTCCGCTTGATCTGGCGTGCACCGGGACGACTCCGAGCGGGTCGCGCGGCGTTCTGGCAAGCCCGCCGCGATTGCGCCATACATAGGCCACCCACCTTGCCAGCTCGTGGGGATCGGCGTTCGCGTTTGATCGACCCCGGCAAGGAAACATCCACCATGCGCGAGACCGGAGCGATCCATGATAGTCACTTCTCTTCCGACGCCGATCGTTTCCGCCGACTGGCTCGCCAAAAACCTTGGCGCGGACAATCTCGTGGTCATCGACGCGTCGTGGTATCTGCCCGCGATGAACCGCGATGGCGCGGCTGAATACGCCCAAGGCCATATCCCCGGCGCGGTCTTCTTCGATATCGACGGGGTCAGCGACCATTCGACGCCCCTGCCTCACATGCTGCCGGATGGGGCGACGTTCGCCGCCGCCGTCGGCGCCATGGGCGTGGACAATGACACCAATGTGGTCGTCTATGATGGCGGCGGAATCTTTTCCGCGCCGCGGCTATGGTGGATGTTCCGGGTTTTCGGCCACGACAAGGTCGCGGTTCTCGATGGGGGAACGCCTGCCTGGAAAGCCGCGGGCGGCGCTGTGGAGGTCACAAAGCCCGCACCCGCCCCAAAAAAGTTCACGCCACGATTGAGGCCCGAAATGCTCGCCCGGCTTGACGACGTTCGCGTTGTTCTCGAGCGCAAGAGCGCGCAGGTCTTCGACGCGAGGCCGGCGGCGCGTTTCCGCGGCGAGGCGCCCGAGCCGCGCCCCGGTCTGCGGTCGGGCCATATGCTCGGCAGCTTCAGCCTGCCCGCCTCGGAGATGCTGGCCAACGGGCATCTCAAGACTCCCGAGGCGATCATGGCCCTGTTCGAGGCTGCTGGCGCGGACTGGACCGGGCCGATCATCACATCCTGCGGCTCCGGCGTTTCGGCGGCCATTCTGTCCCTCGCGCTGGAGCGCATCGGCAAACCATCCGGCAAGCTCTACGACGGTTCCTGGACCGAATGGGGTAGCCGGGCCGACACGCCAAAGGCGCCCTGATCCGGAGCGGCTCGGGCTTGCTGGAATGTCGCGGTTGAAGCATCGACATGCTCCCAAATTCGCATTGGCGGTTTTGCCTCGCCAGTGCTACTAGACCCTTGCCGAGGGATACGCCGCCGTCAGGCGGGCGTCGTCCCCGGGGTAACGAGATCGGGGCTTGCCGTGAAAAAGGTCGAAGCGATCATCAAGCCGTTCAAGCTGGACGAGGTGAAGGAAGCCTTGCAGGAAGCTGGACTGCAGGGCATCACCGTCACGGAGGCCAAGGGTTTCGGGCGCCAGAAGGGCCATACCGAACTTTATCGCGGCGCGGAGTATGTCGTGGATTTCCTGCCCAAGGTGAAACTTGAAGTCGTGCTCAACGACGACCAGCTCGACAAGGCCGTTGAGGCCATTCGCAAGGCCGCCCAGACTGGTCGCATTGGCGACGGAAAGATTTTCGTTTCAAATATCGAAGGCGCGGTTCGCATCCGCACCGGAGAGACCGGCCCGGACGCGATCTGATCGCGCCGACGCCGCATATCCAACCGCCTGTTATTTCCCCAAAACTCACGAAGAAGAGGGTTTGCAATGAAGACCGCCAAGGATGTCCTCAAGGCGATCAAGGACAATGACGTCAAGTACGTCGATCTGCGTTTCACCGATCCCCGCGGCAAGTGGCAGCATGTCACGTTCGATCAGACCCTGATCGACGAAGACAGCTTCTCCGAGGGGCTCATGTTCGACGGCTCGTCGATCGCCGGCTGGAAGGCGATCAATGAATCGGACATGACCCTCATGCCCGATCCGACCTCTGCCTGCATGGACCCCTTCTTCGCGGCGTCCACCATGTCGATCGTCTGCGACATTCTGGATCCGGCCAGCGGCCAGCCCTACAACCGCGATCCGCGCGGCATCGCCAAGAAGGCCGAGGCCTATCTCAAGTCCACCGGCATCGGCGACACATGCTTCTTTGGCCCCGAGGCCGAGTTCTTCGTGTTCGACGACGTCCGCTTCGCCGTGGACCCCTACAACACTGGCTTCACTCTCGACAGCGTCGAACTGCCGACCAATTCGGACACCCAGTACGAAGGCGGCAACCTCGGTCATCGCGTGCGCACCAAGGGCGGTTATTTCCCCGTCCCGCCGATCGACTCGGCGCAGGATATGCGCGGCGAGATGCTGGCGGCCATGGCCCAGATGGGCGCAGTCGTCGAAAAGCATCACCATGAGGTCGCCTCGGCCCAGCACGAACTTGGTCTCAAGTTCGGGCCGCTGACGACGATGGGCGATCATATGCAGATCTACAAATACTGCATCCACCAGGTTGCGCAGAGCTACGGCAAGTCCGCGACCTTCATGCCCAAACCCGTCTATGGCGACAATGGCTCGGGCATGCACGTCC
>CAISJZ010000050.1 GCA_903885755.1 uncultured Hyphomicrobiales bacterium
CCGGCCAGGGCCGCCGCGCCGAGGCGCTTGAAAGACACGGACATGGACAATCCTTTCAGGTGGATCGCGCCCGCGCCCCAATGGGCGCGGTGGATCGGATATGACAATTCGGAGCCGCGAGGATCGGGCGAACAGCTCGCCGCCACGCCCTTGGAAAGACGCCGGCGCTCTTCGCCCTCGATTGCGGCGATATGGTGACCGCGCCCTCTTATCCGCTTCGTTCCGGCAACGCCAGCGGTTCAGGCCTCCGCGATGGCAAAAATTCGCCCCCGCGAACGCCGTCGCATCAACCAGTCCGGCAAACCAGACAATGACGGCGGACGAGCCATTCTCTACCCTGCCCGCATGTTCGGTCCGGCGATTCGCGGCAAGGCCCTCCGGCGCGCTGGCGGCGCGGCGCTGACGGCGCTGTGCCTCGCCTTCGCGCCCGTCGTCGCGCGCGCGGGGGAGGCCCGCCCCATGCACGGGATCGCCATGCTCGGCGAGCCCGCCCTGGCCGCCGACTTTGATCATCTGCCCTACGCCAATCCCGCGGCCCGCAAGGGCGGGGTTCTGACCCTTGGCATTCAGGGAACCTTCGACAGCCTCAACCCCTTCAACCTCAAGGCGGGCTCGACCGCGCAGGGTCTCAACGGCAATGTTTTCCAGACGCTCATGGCGCGCAATTACGACGAGCCGTTCACGCTCTACGGCCTGATCGCGCAAGGCATCGAGACCAGCGCCGACCGCTCGCGCGTCACCTTCCATCTCGATCCGCGGGCGCGCTTTTCCGACGGCTCGCCCGTGACGTCGGACGACGTGCGCTTCACCATTGATCTGCTGCGCGCCAAGGGGCGCCCGCAGAACCGCGTCGCCTATTCCCTCGTCAAGGCGATCGACACGCCCGATCCGCTCACGATTTCCTATGATCTGAGCGGCGCCGACGATCGCGAACTGCCGCTCATTCTCGCGCTGATGCCGGTCCTCTCCAAGGCTCATACCGACGTCGAGCGGTTTTCGGAGACGACGCTGACGCCGCCGGTCGCCAGCGGCCCCTACGTCATCGACAGGGTGGAGCCCGGCCAGCGTCTGATCCTGCGCCGCGATCCCGATTACTGGGCCAAGGACCTTCCCATATCGCGCGGGCTCTATAACTTCGATGAAATCCGCATCGAATATTACCGCGACGCCAACGCAATCCACGAAGCCTTCAAGGCCGGCCTGCTCGACTATCGCGAGGAAACCAATCCGACGCGCTGGCTCAATGGTTTTGATTTTCCCGCCGTTCGCGACGGCCGCGTGAAAAAACTCATGTTGCCGCTCGGCGTCCCCAAGGGGATGCAGGGCTTCGCCTTCAACACGCGCCGCCCGATTTTCGCCGACGTTCGCGTGCGCGAGGCGCTCGGCGACATGTTCGATTTCGAGTGGATCAACGCCAACCTGTTTGGCGGGCTTTATCATCGCACGAGAAGTTTCTTCGATGAGTCCGACCTCGCCTCGACAGGCCGTCCCGCCGATGCGCGCGAGCGCGCCCTGCTGGCGCGCTGGCCCGGCGCCGTGCGCGAGGATATTCTGGAGGGCAAATGGGCGCCGCCGGTCAGTGACGGCTCGGGACGTGATCGCGACATGGCGCGCCGCGCCATCGCGCTGCTCAAGGACGCCGGCTACGTCATTCGCTCCGGCGTCATGACCCGCGCGGCGGATGGTCAGGCCCTGTCGTTCGAGATCATGGTTGGCGATCGCGCGCAGGAGCGTCTCGCCGAGAATTTCTCGACTTCGCTGCGGCGCATCGGCGTCGAGGCGCGCGTGCGCCTTGTCGATGAAGTGCAGTACCAGCGCCGCCGCCAGAAATTCGATTTCGACATGATGCCCGGCCTGTGGCTCGCCTCGGCATCGCCCGGCAACGAGCAGCGCACGCGCTGGGGTTCGGCCAGCGCCAACCAGGAAGCCTCGTTCAATCTCGCTGGCGCCCATTCCCCCGCGATTGATGGCCTGATCGACGCGCTCCTCGCCGCGTCAACGCCGGAGGATTTCACCGCCGCGGCGCGCGCGCTCGATCGAACGCTGTTGTCCGGCTTCTACATCGTTCCGCTGTTTCATGCGTCCGACCAATGGTTCGCGTATTCGACGAAACTGGCGTTTCCCGAACACACCGCGCGCTACGCCGCGCCGCTGTTCGGTCCGACGCTCGACACATGGTGGAGGAAAGAGCCATGAACCTCGCGGTCATGGAGACGACTCAAACGCGCGATCCGCTCGCCGGCTTTGATCTTGAAACCCTGACGCGCGGCGCCGCGCGCCTGCGCCCCGAACGCGTCGCGATGACCGACTCCAGCGGCGCGGCGCTGACCTTCGCGGCGCTCGACGCGCGCGCCGACGTCATGGCGGCGCGGCTTGTCGAGCTTGGCTTGATCCCCGGCGAGACCTTGATGATCGCCGGGGGAGCCTGCGTCTCCACCTGCGTCGCGCTGCTCGCCGCTCTGCGCGCCGGGCTCGACGTGGCGCTGGCTCCGCTGCATCCGGCCGCCGCCCTGCTCGGCGCCTTCGCCGCGCGCGTCGGCGTCAACGCCATCGCCGCGCAGACGGCCCATGGCGATCTCGCGCCGATCGAGGATATGTTCGAGGTCGCCGCGCGCGCGCCGACTGTTCGCCTTGTCTGCGGCCTTGGCCCCGCGCCCTTCGATGGCGCCGTCGATCTCGAGGCGCCTGCGGCTGACAATACACCCCTGCCCGCGCCGGCTGATCGCGCGCTTCGCATCGCCACCTTCGCGCCGGGCGGCGGGGTCGTCTATCACCAGCAGCGCACGCTGGTGGCGAGCGCCCTCGATCTGGCCGCGCGGGCGCGCGTCGGCATGGGCGCGCCGATCCTCTCGACGCTGGCGCCTTCGGGCTTCGCCGGTCTTGTCGCCGGCCCCTATCTCGCGCTGCTCACAGGTGCGACGCTGCGGTTTCACGGCCCCTTCGATGCCGCTGCCTTCCTTGATGAACTCGCCGCCCTGCCGCCCGCCCATGTTGTCATGCCCGGCGCGCTCGCGGGGCCGCTCGCCGAGGGCGGCCTGATCGACGGCGCGCGCATGGCCTCGCTTCTGCTGCTCGATCGCACCGGCGAGGCGCGCGGCGCCCTCGCCCCGCTCGGCGACACCCGGGGCGTCGCGATCATCGACCTGCACGCCTTTGGCGAGGAGGCGCTGATCGCCGAACCGCGCGGCGCCGACGGGCGGCCTTTGCCGGCGGCGCGCGAGCCGCATATGATCCCCATCGACGACACGACGATCCTCGCGGTCAGACGCCGCGAGGGCAACGGGCCACTCGCCTTCGAGGGCGAGGCGGTCAGCGCGAGCCAGTGAGAACGAAATGACCGCGGGCGTGAACGACGAGGCGCAAGTCCCCCTGACCATCGACGTCGTCTCCGACGCCGTATGCCCCTGGTGCTTTGTCGGCAAGCGCCGGCTCGAGGCCGCGCTCGCGAGCCTTCCGGACACGCCCGTTGAAATCCGCTGGCGGCCCTTCCAGCTCGACGCGACGATCCCGCAAGGCGGCATCAGCCGCGCGGACTATCTGTCGCGCAAGTTCGGGCCCGAGCGCGCCGCGGAAATCTATGGCCGGCTGAACGGCGTCGGCGAGGAAGCCGGCATTCCCTTCGCCTTCGACAAGATCGAGCGCTCGCCCAACACGCTCGACGCGCATCGTGTCATTCGCTGGGCGCAGCCGACGGGCCGCCAGACCGAGATCGTTGAAAGGTTGTTCAACGCCTATTTCATCGAGGGCGGCGACATCGGCGATCGCGATCTGCTGGCGCGGATCGCCGGCGAGTGCGGGCTTGACGCCAAAATCATTCGCGCGCGGCTCGACACCGACGCCGATCTCGACGAGGTGAAGGAAGAAATCGCCGTCGCCCAGCGCATCGGCGTCACCGGCGTGCCCTTCTTCATACTCGGCGGCAAATACGCGGTGGCGGGCGCGCAGCCGCCGGAGGCGCTGGCGAGCGCGATCGAAAAAGCCATCCACGCCAACGCCGACAACGCCGAACTGCAAGTCTGATAAAAACATAGGGGAGGACAAAATGGCCCAGCAGGCAATCGCCACGCCGGTCGATTCATCGCCCATCAAGCTGCGCCGCGTTGGCGCCTTTCTTGGCGCGGAGATCACCGGCGTCGATCTGACCAAACCGCTCGACGCCGCGACCATCGCCGCCATCGCACAGGCCCACGCCGAACATGGCGTGCTGGTATTTCCGCGCCAGAAAATCTCGTCGGAGGACCTGAAGCGGTTTGGCCGCTGTTTCGGCGAACTCACCGTGCATCCCTTTTCCACCAACGCGGCGGACGCGCCCGAACTCATCGTCTATGACAACAAGGAAGGCAATCCGCCGCCGCCAACCGACATCTGGCATTCCGACGAAACCTTTCGCGACGTCCCGCCCATGGGCACGGCGCTGTGCTCGAAGATCATTCCCGCCATCGGCGGCGACACGGCCTTCTGCAACATGGGCGCGGCTTACGAGAGCCTCAGCGACAAGATGCAGCAGTACATCTCGGGCCTCGAGGCGGTGCATGACTTCAAGCCGTTCAAGACGCTGTTCGAGGGCACCGAGGAAGGCTGGCGCAAGCTGCGCAAGTTCGAGGAGATGTATCGCGCGGTCACGCACCCCGTCGTGCGCGTGCATCCCGTCACGGGCCGCAAGGTGATCTTCGTCAATCCGCAGTTCACGCTGTTCATCAAGGGCATGGAGGAGAACGAAAGCCGCGCGCTGCTTGATCAGCTCTTCCGCCTCACGTCATCCCTTGAACATCAGTACCGCCATCGCTGGGAGCCGGACATGCTGGTGTTCTGGGACAACCGGCTCGTCATGCACGCCGCGGTGCACGATTATTATCCCCAGCGCCGCCTGATGGAGCGCGTGACGATCAGGGGCGATCGGCCCTTTGGAACGGGCGAAACGGCGGCGGGTTCCGAAATTCGCAAGTTCAAGGCGCCGCCGGTGATGGCCTTCAAGGACCGCCCGTTGCGCGAGCACGAGAAGGGGTAGGAGCGCGTCAGCCGAGCCTCTACCACCCTCTCCACCTACGACCAAACCTTCATCGGCCGCCCCGTTTCCAGAAACGATTTCAGGCTCGACAGCACCAGCGGCCAGCCATAAGAAATCTTCTTCTCTATCTCCGGCGTCAGTTGATCGTGCGTGACGGTGACGCGCGTCTTGTCGCCAACGATCTCGATATCGACAACCAGACGTGAATGCCGGCTCGCGTCTGCGGCGTCGACCGGGTCCGCCCAGGTCACGGCGTAGCGCGTGTTGGGCACGCTTTCGATCACCTTGCCCACGTGCTTGACCGTGCGCCTGCCATCGTCGGCGACGAGGCGCCAGTCCGCGCCCGGCGTCCAGTCCGAGACATTCTCGTGGCCCCAGTACTGGCGGGTCAATTCGCCATCCATCAACGCGCGCCAGATTTTTCCGGCGTGGCCGCGATATAGGTGACGTACACGAATTTGCCGTTGCTCATGGTCGTTTCCTCCAGAGTCTGAACCTGAACGGATGCGGCGCCTAATGGCTGCCGGATTTGCCCGCCGGATAGGCTTCCAGCAAGGCGATGGAGCCGGTTTCCAGCAGGGATTTGAGATTCGAAATCACCTTGGGCCAGCCGCCGGACACCGCCGCGATGAATTGCGAGGGGTCGCGCGCGATGGTGTGAACGATGGAGAGTTTCACCGCCGCTCCAATGGGTTCAAGCTCGAACGTGCATTGCGAATCGCCTTCGGCTTCAACCTCGGGCTTGTTCCTGTGCCGCCAGCGGATCACCAGCCGTCGCGGCGCCTCGGCTTCGACGATCTCGCCATCGTCGAAAACACGGCCGTCCTCGGCCACCAGCTTCCACGAGGATCCCGCCGTCCACCGGCTTTCGCAGCGCATGCCGAACCAATACTGCCTTTGGAACTCCGCGTCGGTCAACGCCGACCAAAGTTTCTCCGGCGTGGCGCGAATGTAGGTCACGTAAACGAACTCGGACTTGCTCATGGTCGCTTCCTTTCAAGTCTGGTTTTCAGATTGTGCAGGGCTTCAAGTCGTTCCTTTTCAAATTTGCGGATCCAGCGCTCGTAAATCTCGTGGATCGGAACCGGGTTGAAGTAGTGCAGCTTCTCCCGCCCCCGCCATTGCACCGAGATGAGATTGGCGTCCTCGAGCAGGCCGAGATGTTGCGTGACCGACTGGCGCGCCATGCCGAGCCCCTTGCACAATTCGCCCAGCGTCTGGCCGTTTTGGGCGTGCAGGCGGTCGATGAGCTCCCTGCGGTTGGGGTCGGCGAGCGCCTTGAACACCTTGTCCGATCGATCCACGACAACCTCCACGGGCGCTTTATATGCAGGCAATTACCTGCGTGTCAATAGGCAGGTCTTCGCCTGCGTGTATAAATTTGGCATGGCCGAAATTTTGCCCCACGACCCTCGCGTGTTAAGCTCCGCCGCATGGATACGAGCATCCGCATTTATCGCAGCCATGAGGCCATGAAGGCCGACGAATATCGCTACTGGCGCGGTCGTTCCGTCGAGGAGCGAATGGACGCGGTCAAGGAAATTACCCTCGCGATTTACGCCATGAAGCACGGGGAACCCGAGGCCGATGTTTCAGGACTTCAAGGACCTCTTGTCCGCCTTCAACGCCCACGGCGTTAAATATCTGATTGTTGGCGGCTACGCGGTATCGTTCCACGCCCAGCCCCGGGCCACCAAGGACATCGATTTGTTCATCAAGGCGGACATGGACAACGCCGCCGCGACATTCGCGGCGTTGTCCAGCTTTGGCGCGCCACTTGAAAGTATTGGCGTGGCGGACCTCGCGGACCCCAACAACTTTAGGGGCTGACATAGATAAGGTTTGATATTTATACTTTGGCCCATCGTCTGAGGGTTTTCAAGAGATTGCTGGGCGGGCGGTGATTGAATCGCCATTCGGATTCTTTGAGGAAGAGATGGAAGTGGGCTTTCGGAATGCC